>JBHNNM010000007.1:0-24235 GCA_048563625.1 Gammaproteobacteria bacterium
TTAATACTTTACTCATGATACCAATTTCCTGTATGGTTTTGATATCTGATCCATGAACCCCAAATAAGTTCCCCTGCTTGGTAAAAAGATGTGACCAAGATACAGCCCGGAGGGAGAGGGTGTCTATTTATGAACAAACACTGATCATCTATGTTTCCATTGCTGCCTTCCAATTCATCTGATTCGCTGCTGGTACAGAAAGCCCGGACACTGGCTGAGCAGTGGTGTTTGCAATATTGTACAGAAAGCACAGAAGCCTTTTATCTGCAACTCACCCCAGAACGACTGCAATTGCTCAGCAAAGAACAGTTATTTGGTCCGGTTTTTATAGATTTTACTTCCGGTGCCGTTGAGCACCGCCGTAAATTCGGCGGCGGCAAAGGACAGACCATAGCAAAAGCCATTGGATTTTATAAAATCTCTACACCGCTTATTATGGATGCCACGGCCGGTATGGGCAAAGACGCCTTTGTTTTTGCCAGCCTGGGTGCACAGGTGATTTTAATGGAACGCTCCCCGGTCTCTGCAGCACTATTATGCGATGCCTTGGAGCGTGCACTCTCTAATGAAAACTGCCATGGGGATATTAAAGAAATAATTCAAAGAATGACATTTAAATTTGGCGATGCCCGCAAGCTGACCAAAGAAACCATTAAAAACTGGCCTAAACAGCCCGATGTAGTCTATCTGGACCCCATGTTCCCCCACCGAAAAAAATCTGCCCAGGTCAAAAAAGGAATGCTGGCCCTGCAAAAAATCATCGGCGATGACACCGACAGCAACCAGTTATTACAAACAGCCTTACAGATAGCCAAAAAAAGAGTAGTAGTCAAACGCCCAATAAAAGCCCCATTTCTAAATCAGCAACCCCCAACCTACACCCTGAAAATGAAAAAACACCGCTTCGACATTTATATAATCCCAGCCCCAGCTCTTACTGAACGCTGAACGCTAAACGCTAAACGCTTCATCATGCCCCATACCGCTCCCGATAAGCCACCACCTTCTCATAATACTCCGCAAACGCCTGATCATCCTGCAGATAAGCAATTAAATGCTCCAGCTTAATAATACTGGCTACAGGCATATTATAATTCTTCTCAATTTCAGCAATGGCAGATACTTCACCTTTACCCAGTTCCTGACGATCCAGGGCAATAACCACACCAGCGGCGCTTGCTCCAGCCTCATTTATCAGGTTCAGCGACTCCCTGACTGAAGTGCCGGCAGAAATCACATCATCAATAATCATAACCCTGCCTTGCAGAGGCGCGCCGACAATTGTGCCGCCTTCACCATGATCTTTGACTTCCTTACGGTTGAAACTATAGGGTAGATCCCCTTTATGGTGATCGGCCAGAGCAATGGAACAGGTCGAAGCCAGGGGGATGCCTTTATAAGCCGGCCCGAACAGCATATCAAACTCAATACCGCTCTCCATCAGAGCTCTGGCATAAAAACGCCCCAGTTCAGCCAGGGAACCACCAGTATTAAACAGACCGCTATTAAAAAAATACGGGCTGAGGCGGCCGGATTTTAAAGTAAATTCACCAAAACGTAACACCCCGGTGTCCAAGGCAAATTTAATAAACTGTTTTTGATATTCCTGCATAATGCTGCTCTCATTTCTGTTCTGGTTGAATACTTATTTTTGACCATTAAGCTGATAATTTTCCTGCCGGGCCAGCCTGAATTATACCCTAAAGTGGGTTATAATAGCGGCTGTTTTTTATATGAGCACATTATGAAAATCATCTCTGCCAATTTAAACGGCATCCGTGCAGCAGCCAAAAAAGGTTTTTTTGAGTGGATGCAGAAGGAAGATCCGGATGTGGTCTGCATCCAGGAAACCAAGGCCCAGATTGATCAATTATCCGATCCGGTATTTGCACCTGAAGGTTATCACCGCTATTTCTTTGATGCTGAAAAAAAAGGCTATAGCGGCACTGCCATCTATTCAAAAAAAGAACCTGATAAGGTTATTACCGGTCTGGGCTGGGACGTAGCCGATACGGAAGGCCGTTATATTCAGGCGGATTTTAACAATCTCAGTGTGGCTTCCCTGTATCTGCCTTCTGGTTCCTCCAAAGATGAACGCCAGGTTCTTAAAATGGAGTTTCTGGACAGACTGGAACCCATGCTTAAGGAAATGGCGCAGAGCCAACGCGATTATATTATCTGCGGTGACTGGAATATCGTGCATAAACGTATTGATATTAAAAATTTTAACGGTAATAAAAACCGCTCCGGCTGTTTACCGGAAGAACGGGGCTGGATGGACAAGCTGTTTGGTGATGAAATCGGCCTGGTGGATGCTTTTCGGGTACTTAATAAGGAACCGGAGCAATACACCTGGTGGTCCAACCGGGGTCAGGCCTGGGCCAACAACACGGGGTGGCGTATTGACTACCAGGTTATTTCTTCTTCTCTGGCAGACAAGCTGGAATCCGCCTCTGTTTATAAGGATGAGCGCTTTTCTGATCATGCCCCTATTATTATGAATTATAATTATGAGAGTTAGCGGTATTAAGCTCCCCAACAAGAGCCACAAAAAACCGGAACACTGTCCATTATGCCGGTAGAAATTTCCTATCTTGCGGCTTTTATTGCCGGTTTACTCGCCGGTGTCCACTGTCTGGGCATGTGTGGAGGCATTGTCGGTGCCCTGACCTTTGGCATTAATCCGACCGCCGGAAACAATGCTAACTCCACTCTCCAGCCGCCTCAGCCGCCTAAAAACATCTATCCCTATCTGCTGGCCTATAATGGCGGACGCCTGTTCAGCTATACCCTGGCCGGGGTACTGGTAGGCGGTATCAGCATGATGGCGGCTAATTTGCCGCTGCTGAATAATATCCAGTTCGGCCTGCAGATTTTTGCAGCCCTGTTTATGATTGCCCTAGGTTTGTATATTGGCGGCTGGTGGGTTGGTCTGCGTAATATTGAGCGGGCCGGGGGACTGATCTGGAAACGTATAGAACCCATCAGCCGGCGTTTTATCCCGGTAAAATCGCCTTTTCAGGCGCTTATTCTGGGTGCTTTATGGGGCTGGCTGCCCTGTGGTCTGGTTTATACAATTTTATTCTGGTCCATATCCACCGGCAGTGCTATTGAAGGCGGTCTGCTAATGCTCAGTTTTGGCCTGGGTACACTGCCCATGTTACTGGCAATGGGGGTTTTTGCAGCAAGCCTGACCAACTTTATCCGTAAAAAATGGGTACGTTCACTGGCCGGTATTATTATTATTGCCTTTGGACTGTTTTCCTTATTTAATATCAGCTTAAGGATGCAGACCTGAGGCAAAATTAAAACTTCTTACTGAACTTAATGGTATATTTTTCCTGCCCGTGTTCAGGTTTTATATGAATAGTAAAGTTAATCTGTTCATGACTCTGCACGCCGACTTGGGCAATATAATATACCGCCTTACCTTCCTTTATTTCCTTAAAGTCCAGTTTACGGGTCTGTCCCATCAGGTTTTTTAACTCTCCACTGACATCAGACTTAACGCCAATCGGAATACCCGCACCTTTTTTCATTACTGAGATATTGACCAGCGCATAGTTTTTACTGCGCTTAAGACCGTATTGCTTGGTCATTTCAGGGGGCAGTGAGTCGGTAGGAAAAGCATTGTAATACACAATATGCTCATTATATTCTTTGGCATTTTCTGCCAGAGAGATGCTGCTTAGAAAAGCAGAAAGGATTAAAATCAGAATGGAAGTACGTGTTATTGTTGTTATATTCATACAGCCTCCTTAAGGATTATCAGGTATGTAATATAAGAGTAGGGGTTATTCCGGTTTTATACAATGGGTAGTTTCCAGTATTAAAACAGGGTAACTATGCATGAGAAAAGATGGATGAGAGGAGCCGGCCGGACAGAACGCCGACCGGATTGAACAAAACACCGAATCATGCTTTAGCAGCACGTCCTGCACGTTTACGCTCATTTTCCGTCAGTAAGCGTTTACGGATACGAATACTCTCTGGTGTTACTTCCACCAGCTCACCCTCATCAATAAATTCCAGAGCCTGTTCCAGGGTCATGGTGATGGGCGTAGTCAGTGTTACTGCTTCATCGGTGCCGGAAGCACGGACATTGGTTAGCTGTTTAGCTTTTAGAGGATTGACGACCAGGTCATTACTGCGTGAATGAATACCGATAATCATACCTTCATAAACATCCACCCCGTGACCGATAAACATTCTGCCTCGATCCTGCAGGTTAAACAGAGCAAAACCCACTGAGGTACCCTGGGCATTGGAGATCAGCACCCCATTATTACGTTTGGCGAACTCACCGGCAATCATGGGGCCGTAATGATCAAAATTATGATAGAACAGGCCGCTGCCCGAAGTGGCAGTCATAAATTCAGTCTGAAAACCAATCAGACCGCGGGAAGGCACAATATATTCCAGTCTGACCCGGCCTTTACCATCGGGTAGCATATTTTTGAGTTCGCCTTTACGCTCACCCATTTTTTCCATAATGGTACCCTGATGCTGATCTTCCACATCCAGCATCACCTCTTCAAAAGGTTCGCTCATCACACCGTCTATTTCCTTGGTAATGACTTCAGGACGGGAAACCCCCAGTTCAAAGCCTTCACGACGCATATTCTCAATAAGTACACCCAGGTGCAGTTCACCGCGACCGGACACCCGGAACTTGTCCGGATCATCGGTCTGTTCTACCCGTAAAGCCACATTATGCAGCAGTTCTTTTTCCAGACGCTCCTTGATCTGACGGGATGTGACAAACTTGCCTTCACGCCCGGCAAAAGGTGAGTTATTCACCTGGAAAGACATGGTAACGGTGGGTTCATCCACGGTCAGAGCAGGAAGAGCCTCTACGGCATTAGGATCACATAGGGTATCGGAAATATTCAGTCCATCAATACCACAAAAGGCGATAATATCACCGGCCTGTGCTTCAGGCACTTCAATGCGTTCCAAACCTTTAAAGCCAAAGACCTTCAGGACACGGCCTTTACGCTCATTGCCTTCACGGTCCACAATGACAACCTGAGCATTAGACTTAACCGTACCTTTCTTAATTCGCCCGATACCAATAACACCCATATAACTATTATAGTCCAGACTGATCACCTGCATCTGAAAGGGAGCATTGATATCCACATCAGGTGGAGACACTTTTTCCACAATAGTTTCAAACAGGGGTGTCATATCCCCTTCACGCACATCATCTTCTAAAGAGGCATAGCCGTTAATGGCTGAGGCATAAACAACAGGGAAATCCAGCTGATCATCGCTACCACCCAGGCGGTCGAACAAATCAAAAGTCTGGTCTATCACCCAGTCAGGGCGGGCGCCGTCACGGTCAATTTTATTAACCACTACAATAGGATTCAGACCCAGCTCAAAAGCCTTTTGGGTAACAAAACGGGTCTGCGGCATGGGTCCTTCAACCGCATCCACCAGCAGGCAGACACAGTCGACCATAGAGAGTACCCGCTCCACTTCACCACCAAAATCGGCGTGTCCCGGTGTGTCCACAATATTAATATGATAACCATTCCATTCAATGGCGGTATTTTTGGACAGAATCGTGATACCACGTTCCTTTTCCAGATCATTGGAGTCCATCATGCGCTCCGATACTTCCTGGTGCTCACCAAAGGTACCGGATTGTTTAAGCAGTTCGTCGACTAAAGTGGTTTTACCATGATCGACGTGGGCAATAATGGCAATGTTTCTGATTTTACTAATATCTTTCACTGTGAAAGTCCAAAAATTAAGCTAAAGTTATAAATGGTGATAACAAAAAGCGGATAATAAATACTAATACCGGAAATCTTTAATATTTATAAATCACCCGGGATTAAAAGAACTGACCATTATAACGGATTACTGCTGATAAATCAGATAATTATTCACTTTCAGAGTGTTTTTAATGAAAATTAAAGATTTTTTTCAATAATCCGATACACTTTTTAAACGGGCTGACTAAAACCAATCAAATAAAAATCTAAGAAGCCTAAATTCCAGAACTCAGGACTGAACAATGACTACAACCGCAATGCAAACCAACCCTTTGCAATCTTCTGCCCAGCCGGTATCTTCTAATCAATACGCTGATGGCTCTCAATACGCTAATGGCTTAAGAGCTTTTACTTTCTGGATTTCCAATACCCTCTACGCCATTGATATTGCCCGGGTACTGACCATCAGCTAGGATATGAGTAATATCCAGTCCCTGCCTTCTCAGGCCAGGGGGCTGGTTGGCATGGTGGAATTTCAGGGCAGTGCAGTTCCGGTGCTGGATTTTGCTAATTTGCTGGGCTTTAATTCCGGGGTGGAAAAAAATGCCCAGCTTATCCAGTTACTCAATGAACGGGAAAAAGATCACGTTGAATGGATATCTGCCATGGAAAATTCTCTGCTTAATGATGTACCTTTTACAAAAGCAAAAGATCCCAATAAGTGCGCTTTTGGGCAGTGGTATGATACGTTTAAATCTCGGGATGAAACCTTAATGGAAGTTCAGGCCGAATTTGATAAACCGCACAAACAGATCCATGCCATGGCAGACAAACTGCTGGATATGAAAAAGGACGGCGATCTGGATCACGCCTTAAGAATATTGCGCTCTGAACGCAATGTTACCCTTAAACGCCTGATGAAACGCTTTGAACAGGCCCGACCCGAACTCACTTAAAGGAATCCTCCCGCTAGGTATTATTATACGTCACTGAAGACGGTACCTCACCCACTGTAGCGTTGCGGATTGATGATATTAATGACGTAGTGGATTTTAAACCGGAACAGTTTAAGCCTATGGACCGGATTAATTCTATTTTAAATGGTGAAGCAGCAGAGTTGATAGTGGCTTATTTAAAACAGACTGATCAGGCCGACTGCCTGCTGATTGATGCGACCAGGTTGATTAAACTGGCGCAGAATTAAATTTAACCTGTCTATTTGTTATCTAACCGTACCTGTCCGCAGTGTTCTGAAATAGACTAAATGGTTACAATTTAAGAAGCCTTAATGGGCTTTAATTTTCACTTTAAACACCACACCTTCCACTCCAGTTACTTCCACCTGAGTACCCTCTGGGGCATCTTCCCCCTGTACTTTCCAGATGGAGTCATCCACCTTGATTTTACCCATACCGTTAACAATCGGTTCTACCAGGTTAAACGTCCGGCCGATATACTGTTCGGCCCGGCGGTTCAAATGCAGATCATTTGACTCAGTTTTAAAGCGCGTCTGAGCCCAGCGCCAGAAAATAATACTGGCAACGGATAACACGGCAAATAAAGTCATCTGGATCTGCCAGGATAAATCCGGCTGTGCCAGCATCACCAGCCCGACAATTCCAGCAGCTATACCCGGCCACATCAGAAAAACACCCGGACTTAACATTTCCAGAATAATAAGGATTAAGGCAAAGGTCAGCCAGTGCCAGAATTCCAGGTGGGTAATAAAGGGTTCCATTTTAATAGTCTCTCTAAAACAAATTTAAACACGCTGAGTAGTTACAACCTGGATTTATTTACAGGATGAGCAATTTTCAGTTCCTTCTCCCTCTGGGAGAAGGTCAGGATGAGGGCATTTTTAAATTATATTTTTATCCTTCGCTCTTTTTGTTATAGACTTCTTTAGCCAGCTCACCAATTCCACCAATAGCACTGATCACCCCGGAAGCTTCCAGAGGCATAAATACCAGTTTCTGATTATCAGCCATGCCGATTTCTTTTAAGGCATCTACATATTTGGTGGCCACAAAGTAATTAATAGGATTAATATCGCCCTTATCAATGGCCTGAGAAACGACCAGAGTGGCCCAGGTCTCAGCTTCCGCCAGTCTCCCGTGCTTCTGCTTCACGAAAGGCCGCTTCTTTCTCACCTTCTGCTTTTAGAATGGCACCCTGCTTTTCCCCCTCAGCCCGGAGAATTTCCGCCTGACGTTCACCTTCTGCTTCCAGAATACTGGCCCGCTTTTCCCGCTCTGCTTTCATCTGCCGGGGCATGGCATCCACCAGATCCATGGGCGGTGCAATATCTTTAATCTCTATCCGGGTGACCTTCACGCCCCAGGGGGTAGTGGCATCGTCCACTACCGACAGCAGTTGGTTGTTAATTTCATCCCGCTTGGACAATAATTCATCCAGATCCATAGAGCCCATTACAGTTCTGATACTGGTCATGGTCAGGTTTAAAATGGCATGCTCCAGGTTATTCACTTCATAAGAGGCCTTGGCACTGTCCATGGCCTGAAAAACACCACCCCATCCACTTTGACCATGGCATTATCTTTAGTAATGATTTCCTGTGAAGGAACATCCATAACCCGCTCCATCATGTTCACCCGCTGACCAATAGAGTCCATTACCGGTACAATAAAATTCAGACCCGGTCTTAATGAGCGGGTATATCGTCCAAAGCGTTCCACGGTATATTCCATACCCTGATCCACTTTTTTGACCCCTAAAACAATCAGCACAATAACCAGTGCCAGCAAACCTATCACAAATGCATCCATTCCTGTTCCTCCGGATTACGGTTTTAATTTTTTATTCGCTAAGCAAAGACTAACCGACAAGTCACCCCGCTTCAAGTAAAACCTTAAACCTGTAAAGTGAATACTGATGATCAGGCCGCAATCTGCTATGATACGCCAAATAGAAGACACTAAAAGCAATTAAGACCAAGACAGAAAAACTACACATATGGCAGAAAGAAACTATGTAAAACCACCCAAACGCCTGATGCGTCATGTGGGAAGGGCAATAGCTGATTTTGATATGATTAAAGACGGTGACCGCATCCTGCTGGGGGTTTCCGGTGGCAAGGATTCTCTATCCTTATTACTGATCCTGCACCACCTGAGCCAGTATGCACCGGTAAAGTTTCAGCTGGGTGCCGTCACGGTCGATCCCATGATTGAAGGCTTTGATCCATCGCCCTTAAAAGGCTACCTGAAACAAATGGGCATCCCCTATTTTTACCAGCAGCAGGCCATTCTGGAACAGGCTGAGAATTCTATGGACGGCGATTCCTTCTGCTCTTTCTGCTCAAGGATGAAGCGCGGCATCCTGTATAATACGGCCAGAAAAGAAGGCTACAATCTTCTGGCTCTGGCCCAGCATCTGGACGACCTGGCTGAAAGCTTCCTGATGTCTGCCTTCCATAACGGCAAGCTGCAGACCATGAAAGCCAACTACACCATTGGAGCCGGAGACTTACGGGTGATCCGCCCCTTGGTTTACGCCCGTGAAAGCTTAACCACTGCCTATGCCGAAGCAGCCGGTTTGCCGGTTATCCCGGACAGCTGTCCGGCCTGTTTCAGCATGCCGACTCAGCGTGAACATATGAAACAGCTTCTGGCCCAGGAAGAACAGCATAATAAGAGTTTATTCAGTAGTTTATTAAAGACTTTAAAACCGTTAATGGCGGTTGATCATACATAAACTCAATTAGTGTGCATCCAGAAACGGCTCTACTCTAAGTCCCCCTTTTTCAAAGGAGGATACAGGGGGTTCAGGTTCTTGGTTTGCAACCCCCTCAATCCCCCTTCTAAAGAAGGGGGAAGTTAAAAGCTTAATAATCATCAGATGGCTATATGATACGAACTCAATTCATTTACCCTTCAACAATCTCATAATCATAAGTAATATCCACCGTCTGAGCCAGCATAATAGAGGCGGAGCAGTATTTGGTCGCGGATAACTCCACCGCACGCTTAACCATTTTCTCTTTTAACTCTTTACCTGTAACAATAAAGTGTATATGAATTTTAGTAAAAACCTTAGGGTCAGTTTCCGCACGTTTAGCACTCAGTTCAGCAACACAGTCAGTCACATTCTGACGTGAACGCTGCAAAATTAGCATAACATCAAAAGAAGTACAGCCTCCCAGCCCCATCAGCATCATTTCCATGGGACGAATACCCAGGTTTTTACCACCCAGTTCAGGAGGGCCATCCATGACCACAGCATGCCCGCTGCCGGACTGCCCCATAAACATCACATTTTCAACCCATTTAATTCTTACATTCATTACTTAACCTTCGCCCTCAATATTGGACCTTAACATTAACGATTATAATTTTTACTTTTAATAAAATAACGGATAAATCAATCTGACATGGATTATTTCACAAAAAACCTAATAATATCCACAAATACAAGCCATTAAATGTGAAATGCTCGAAAGATTTTCTATTAAAACATCACACTTTTTATTTTTCGTGCTATGCTAATAAATTAAGAAAAGTGGACTTTCTACATACGGGACTCTAAGAGCCCGACAGAGCACAATACAGAAACGTGCTTATAGACAGCCTCCACTTGCCAGTTCATGGTACCAGCATAAAAAAGCAGATTGATATGTCGATTGTAAATTTAAAAGAAGAAAACCCAGCCATCACCGAATTTCTCACTTATTGTCATAAACGCAAATACCCGGCTAAAAAAACGATTATCCATGCCGGAACTGAATCCGACACCCTGTACTATATTGTTAAAGGCTCAGTTTCTGTCTTACTGGAAGACAAGGATGACCACGAAATTGTGCTCGATTATCTCAATGACGGTGATTTTTTCGGGGAAATGGACCTGTTTTCTGAACCCTCTAATCGCAGTGCATGGGTAAAAGCCCGTACTGATAGTGAAATTGCCGAAATATCTTATGCCAAATTTAACAGTTTAAGGCAGGATCTGCCTGATGTACTGTTTGAAATATCCACCCAGATTGCCAACCGGCTGCGTAAAACCAGCCGTAAAGTCGGCGATCTGGCCTTTCTGGATGTTACCGGACGCATTGCCGGCACCTTACTGGAACTGGCCAAGCAGCCCGATGCCATGACCCATCCGGACGGTATGCAGATTAAGATCACCCGTCAGGAACTGGGTAAAATCGTCGGCTGCTCCAGAGAAATGGCTGGCCGGGTACTGAAAATACTTGAAGAACAGGAGCTTATCCATGTTAAGGGCAAAACCATTGTTATCTTTGGTACTCGATAAGAGGTTATTGCCTTTCTGATTAATCATTATTTAATTAGCGTGCATCCAGAAATTGCTCTGCTCTTAAGTCCCCCTTTTTCAAAGGGGGATAAAGGGGGTTTAAGTCTTTGGTTCGCAACCCCCTCAATCCCCCTTCTAAAGAAGGGGGAAGTTAAAATCTTACTATTTATGGAAAAAATACATGAGTCTTGAAATTGACTACTATTCTGATGTCCTGTGTATCTGGGCTTATTCTGCAAAAATAAAAATTGATGAAATAAAAAAACAGTTCAGCGACCAGGTAAAAATTAATTATCGCTATACCCCGCTATTTGTTGATATGCACGCCATGCTGGAAAAAAACTGGGCTGAGAAAGGCGGACTGCCGGCCTATAACCAGATGATGCATAAACTGGGCGGTATGTTTCCCTATGTAGAAATTCACCCTGACATCGGCCTGAAAAACCTGCCGCATTCTTCCGCCTGCTGTCACCATTTTATAAAAGCGGTGGGTATTCTCGAACAGCGGGGAGAAATCCAGTCTCAGGATAAAGACAATACCCTGCTGGAACAGATTGACTGGCGGATCCGCTTGGGCTATTTTCGTGATGCAGAAGATGTCTCACAGCTGAGCATTATGCTCTCCTACGCTGAGCAGTTAGATATTCCCCGGGATAAGCTGGAAGTGGTGCTCAACAGCGGTGAAGCCATGGCGGCTCTGGCCTCCTGTACGACCGATGATAAACAGAAAACCATTGACGGCAGCCCCAGCTTTGTACTCAATGAAGGCCGCCAGAAGCTCTACGGCAATATTGGTTATCACATTATAGAAGCCAATATAAAAGCGCTGCTGGAAAAACCGGACGACAAGCCCTCCTAGTATTAATGATTATCACTTAGGCTGATGACAGATACATGAAAAAAATCTTCCTGGTTCTATTTGTTTTAACCGTGCTTACCCTGGCTGCTCTCAAGGGCAGTTTATGGTATCTGACCGAGCAGTTTATTGAACATCAAATTGCACAGGCCAAACCCTTTGTGCAAATCAGCTACAAAGACTTTGAAACCTCTCTCACCAGCAGTGCTACCGTCAATAAACTTAAAGTCTATATTCCTTCAGTTGATGAATCCATCCGCATTGACTCCATTAAATTTACAGCACCCGATCTGATTAGCCTGTTAACCATGGACAGTCAGATCCAGAACGGTCAACTGCCGGAAGCACTGAGTTTAATTGTAAAGGGGATCAGCATTAGTTTAAACGGCAACATTATGCAGTTGCTGGATAATCCGGATATGGAACCCTCTCAGGTAGAAGTATTTTCCACCCTGGCCTGCGGTGATGTCTATCGAATCGGCAGTAAGGCATTGTCAAAAATGGGTTACGATAAGCTGATCAGTGATCTGGTTTTAAGTTACCAGTACCAGCCCAATCTGAAAAAACTATCTTATATCATCCAGTACCATATCCATGATATGACCAATTTAAATATTTCTGGTGATCTGTCTGGTATCAGTAGCCTTAACGACTTTAAAAAAGGTACGGTTCAACCAGGTAAGTTGATTGTGGAAATTATTGATGATTCCTATATTAAACGTAAAAACCGTTTCTGCGCCAACGAAGAAAAACTGGAGGTTGCAGACTATATTAACAAACACCTGACCCAGGTAAACGAATACCTGGCTTCTTTTGGTATCAAACCCGAAGAAGGACTGTTAGCCTATAAAAGAGTTCTGCAGACATCCTGAGCCATCAGTTTTGAAGCTGATTTAAGCAAGCTGAACGGGTTGCAGGAAATACAGACCTTTATGCCTAATGATCTGATCCAGTTTATCCGTCTTAAACTGTATGTGGACGGAAAGCGTATTAATGAAATCTCCATTAAGATTGATAAGGATAAGCTGGCAGAAGTTGCCAATAGTGATGAAATTAAGCTGGAAACACCGGATCAGATAAAGAAAAAGAAAGCTCTGATCATAAAGAAATACCGGCCGGTTGCCATAGCCAACCTGAAAAACTTTAAAGGGTACCGGGTTAAAATAGCAACTGTTAAAGGCAAGCACTACAAGAGTACACTGAAAATCCAAGATGCTTATTATATTGAAGTGATAGACCGCATGCGCTCAGGCAATATTACGTATCCGGTTCATATCGATGATATTAAATCAGCTCAGGTGTTTTTTTAATACCGTATAAATGGCTGAGCTTAATAGTGTCAGTTCCTCTGTACTGATAATATAGGGCGGCATAATATACACCAGCTTATTAAAGGGACGCACCCAGACCCCGGCATCTACAAATGCCGCCTGCAGCTGCTGCATATTAACCGGCTGTTTAACTTCCACCACACCAATAGCGCCTTTAACCCGCACATCAGCTACCGCAGATAATTGACGGCAGGGTTCAAGCTCCTCTTTAAACTGCTGTTCAATACGCTTAATATTTACCTGCCAGCTGGAACTGAGCAAAAGCTCAATACTGGCATTGGCAACGGCACAGGACAGCGGATTGGCCATAAAGGTCGGGCCGTGCATTAAAACACCGGAACCGTCCGCACTGATCCCATCCACCACTTTTTTGCTGGTCAAGGTGGCAGCCAGAGTCATATATCCGCCGGTTAAGGCTTTGCCCAGACATAATATATCAGGCACAATATCTGCCTGCTCATACGCAAAAAAACTCCCTGTCCGGCCAAACCCCGTGGCAATTTCATCCAGAATCAAAAGTACCTGGTACCGATCACATAGTGCTCTTAACTGCTGGAGATAGTCTGCACAGTAAAAATGCATGCCTCCCGCGCCCTGTACAACAGGCTCAATAATCACCGCACAGATGGCATCCTGATTTTGATTGAGCAGACTTTCCAGTTCCACAATATTAGTGGAACCATCAGCATTACATTCTGGCTGCAGGGCAAATAGATGTTGCGGAAGAATATCCCTGAACATACTGTGCATACCGTTAACCGGATCACAGACCGACATACCACCCAGAGTATCGCCATGATAACCGCCCCGAACCGTAAGCAGTTTCTGTTTATTCTTAAAGCCCTGAGCATACCAGTACTGTATGGCCATTTTAATGGCTACTTCCACAGATACCGAGCCGGAGTCAGCAAAAAAAACATGCTGCAGAGGTTCCGCCGTTAAATCAACCAGCTTTTGAGCCAGTTCCACAGCCGGGCGATGGGTAAGGCCGCCAAACATAATATGCGACATAGACTTAAGCTGCAGTTCAACAGCCTCATTTAACACCGGATGATTATAACCATGAATAGCTGCCCACCAAGAGGACATACCGTCAATCAGTTCACGGCCATCGGTCAGTTTAATGCGCACCTCCTGAGCCGATGCCACAGCATAACAGGGCAGCGGTTCTGTCATACTGGTATAGGGATGCCAGATATGTTCCCGGTCATAAGCCAGAAGCGAATCGGTATTACTAAGAGGTGTATTGTTTTGCAACGGCATTTTAATGGCCACGGCGTTAACCCCCCTGTTAATCAGGCATTAAATAATTCAGCCAGTTTTTCACCCGGCTGTTCGGCACGCATAAAGGACTCACCCACCAGAAATGCATTAACCTTGTGCTGACGCATCAGAGCCACATCTTCAGGCAGGTGGATAGCGCTTTCAGTAACCACAATCCGATCTTCCGGGATCATATCCAGCAGTTCTATTGTAGTATTAAGCGTGGTTTCAAAGGTTCTTAAATTGCGGTTGTTAATACCCATTAAACGGGTGGACAGTTTCAGCGCCCGTTCCAGTTCCTGTTGATCATGCACTTCCACCAGTACATCCAGCCCCAGTTCATGAGCCAGGGATGAAAACTCACTGAGCTGAGTGTCACTGAGACAGGCCACAATCAGCAAAATAGCATCAGCACCAATCAGGCGAGCTTCATATATCTTGTAAGGATCAATCACAAAATCCTTGCGCAGAACTGGCAGGCTGCAGGCATTGCGGGCTTCCTGCAAATAAGCATCACTGCCCTGAAAAAAATCAATATCGGTCAGCACCGAAAGACAGGTGGCGCCGCCCTTTTCATAGGACTGAGCAATTTCTGCCGGGACAAAGTTTTCCCGGATCAGTCCCTTGCTGGGTGAGGCTTTTTTTATTTCTGCAATAACTGCAGGTTTTCCAGCGTTAATTTTATTTTCTATGGCAGTTACAAAACCCCGGGTATCGGCCATATCCTGTATGGCTGAAATAATACTGTCCAGAGGACGTCTAGTACATAGGGCATCCACTTCTTCGTGTTTGCGTTTTAGAATTTTAACCAGGATGTCGGGGGTTTTTGGGGTTGTCATTTTTTTGGGTTCAGGTTTTAGGTTTTAGGTTTAAGCGTTCAGCGTTCAGAATTATACAGGTTCTGGTTTATGATTGGGTATATTTATTTGTTATTTGTATCCATCTTTTTTATTCCCTCTCCCTCTGGGAGAGGGTGAGGGTAATCTTTAATTATTAAATGATTGTGTCAGTTTGGCCAGTTGGTCCAGTTTTTCTCTGGCGGCGCCGGAGCTTATTGTATCTCTGGCTTTATTTATGCCCTCTTCCAGGGTGTCAGCCAGGCCGGCGCAATAGATGGCAGCACCGGAATTCAAGGTGACGATATCACGGGCGGCGCGGGGGGTGTCGCTGAGTACGGACTGTACCATAGCCAGAGACTGTTCTGCTCCGTCCACAATGATATCATCAATACTGCTACAGGACATGCCGAACTGTTCGGGGTTAATGGTGTATTGTTTTATCTGGCCGTTATTGAGCTCACAGACATAAGTGTCTCCAGCCATGCTGATTTCGTCCATGCCATCGGCGGAATGGACTACCATAACATGTTCACTACCGAGATTTTTCAATACTATGGCCAGCGGTTCCAGCCATTTTTTAGCAAAGAGACCCAGCAGCTGATTAACGGCACCTGCCGGATTGGTCAGCGGGCCCAGCAGGTTAAAAATGGTGCGTATCCCCATTTCCTTACGCGGCCCTATGGCGTGTTTCATGGCGCTGTGATGCAGCGGGGCAAACATAAAGCCAAGACCCAGCTCTTTAATACATTGTTCTACCTGATGAGCCGAGATATTCAGATTAATGCCCGCGGCTTCCAGAATATCGGCACTGCCAGATGTGCTGCTTACCGAACGGTTACCGTGTTTAGCCACTGTGGCACCGGCGGCGGCCACGACAAAGCAAGATGTAGTGGATACATTAAAGGTATGCAGGCCGTCTCCGCCGGTACCGACAATATCCACTACATGGGAGCCCTCTGCTTTGACCGGGGTTACCAGTTCACGCATGACACTGGCAGAAGCAGTGATTTCATCTACCGTTTCCCCTTTCATACGCAGGGCCACCAGCAGACCGGCAATCTGTGCTGACGTAGCACCTCCGGTCATAATCTGGCACATGACTTTTTCCATATCCAGGATGGCAATATCTTCGCCTTCTACGGCTTTTGCCAGTGCGGTTTTTATATTCATGGTTTTGTATCCAGAAAATTCTGCAGCATTTCATGCCCATGCTGGCTTAAAATTGATTCGGGATGAAACTGCACGCCTTCAATCGGCATGGTTTTATGTTTTACACCCATAATTTCATCCATCTGGCCGTCATCCGTTTCTGTCCAGGCGGTGATTTCCAGACAGTCCGGCAGAGTTTCTTTTTCAATGACCAGTGAGTGGTAACGAGTGGCTTCAAAAGGTGATTCCAGCCCTTTAAATACCCCTTGGTTATTATGATGCATCATGGAGGTTTTACCATGCATAATTTGTCTGGCATGCACAATTTTACCGCCAAAGGCCTGACCAATACTCTGATGCCCCAGACATACCCCCAGAATAGGCAGTTTGCCTGCAAAATAATGAATGGCCTCAATGGAAATACCCGCCTCATTGGGCGTACAGGGTCCCGGTGATATCATCAGGTGATCGGGATTTAATGTGGCAATTTCCTCAACAGTAATTTCATCATTGCGGAATACCTTAACGTCCGCTTTAAGCTCGCCCAGATACTGCACCAGGTTATAGGTAAAGGAGTCATAATTATCAATCATTACCAGCATAATTATTCCTCCCCGCACTGACTGTTAACATTGGAATCCAGCCCGCATTCTGCCATGGCCACGGCACGGAAAACGCCGCGCCCCTTATTCATGGTTTCATCCCATTCATTTCTGGGTATAGAGTCAGCCACAATACCTCCCCCTGCCTGTATATGCAGTTGTTTATCTTTAATAACAGCGGTACGGATGGCAATGGCGGTATCCATATTGCCGGACCAGGAGATATAGCCCACTGCACCGGAATAGATACCCCGCTTCACCGGCTCCAGTTCATCAATAATTTCCATAGCACGGATTTTCGGCGCACCACTGACCGTACCGGCCGGAAAGGTAGCTTTTAAGGCGTCCATGACACTCATATCTTTTTTAAGCTCACCTTCTACATTGGAAACAATATGCATAACATGAGAATAACGCTCAATAATCATTTTATCAGTCAGTTTTACGGTACCGATTTCTGACACCCGGCCGGCATCGTTACGACCCAGATCAATCAGCATCAGATGTTCAGCCAGTTCCTTGGGATCGGATAATAAGTCCTGCTCCAGTTGTCTGTCTTCAGCTTCTGTTTTGCCTCTGGGACGAGTGCCTGCAATAGGACGAACGGTGATCTTGCCGTCTTCCACCCGGGTCAGAATTTCCGGTGATGAGCCGACAATATGAAACTCATCCAGATCCAGAAAATACATATAGGGAGACGGATTCAGACTGCGCAGAGCCCGGTACAGATCCAGCGGCGGGGCATTAAAAGGTATGGATAGACGCTGGGATATAGCCACCTGCATGGCATCCCCTTCCACAATATACTCCTTAATGCGAGCCACGGCTTTTTCAAAGCCGTCCTGGGTAAAACCGGATACAAAGTCAGCTTCCCTGACCTTTGTAACCTGAGTATGAGGCTTATAGGCGGTATCAGAACTACGCAGACGCAGAGCCAGTTCCTTAAGACGCTGCGTAGCCTGCGCCCAGGCTTGTTCAATATCGGTATCGGCATCCATATGAGCATGCACAATCAGGTACAGCTTGCCGCTAAGGTTATCAAATACCAGAACCTCTTCAGATACCATTAATAAAATATCCGGGGTTCCCAGAGGATCGTCCTTGCTGGTATTTTTTAAGCGCGGCTCAATATAACCAATGGTTTCATAGCCAAAATAGCCTACCAGACCGCCGGTAAAACGGGGTAGATTGCTTTGTTCGGATAAGTGTTCAGGAATTTTATACTGGGCCTGAAACTGTTCTATCCAGGAAAGAGGATCGGGATCGGTCAGTTCTTCTATAACCTGGTTATTTTCCAGTACCTGGATCTGTTCATTACGAACTTTGATAATGGTCTTACAGGGTAAGCCAATAATAGAATAGCGGCCCCATTTTTCACCGCCCTGTACCGATTCCAGAAGATAGGAATACGGACCTTCGGCCAGTTTTAAATAGGCACTTAGAGGGGTATCCAGATCGGCGAGGATTTCGTAAACCACCGGGATGCGGTTATAGCCTTCCCCGGCCAGTCTGGTAAATTGTTCTTTAGTGACAATAGACATAAGTTACTCAATAATAATTTAGTTTAGGTGCAGTGTTTTTTATAACACGACGATTCAGTTTAACCGTTTAAAGTTACTGTTTAACCCCACCATCGTTCTTTTAACAGATTGTTATTGAGTAAGTTCATGTCGATAATTTAAAAAATTTTATAAAGTTATAATTTATAACAGCTCTTTTAATTCCACCATAGAGTCAATCACTGCATCAGGATTAGCCTCACGGATATCCACACCGTGGTTATAGCCGTAACTCATACAGATGATCTGAAAACCAGCCGCACGGGCAGCTTTAACATCAGAGATGGAATCACCCAACATCAGTGAATCTTCAGGAGCCACGCCCAGTTTTTCTGCTGAATAAAGTAAGGGCATGGGATCCGGCTTTTTCTTTTCCATGGTATCACCACTGACCACTGACTCAAAGTAATCAAATAAACCCAGATCCTTCAGTAAGGGATGGGTAAATTCGGCGGCTTTATTGGTTACACAGCCCAGCTTGTAGCCGGATGCTTTAAGGTATTCAACACCCTCTTTAACACCGGGATACAGACAGCTGCGTTTGGAGGTGTTTTCTTTATACAGCTCCATAAATATGGGATAGCCTTTATTGAACAGCTCTTCATCGGGCTCACCCTCAAGCTGACCAATCAGGGCACGCCGGACCAGACGCTCTACGCCATTACCAACCCAGTGGCGTACTTCACCTTCGCCATAGGGTGTCATACCCAGCTGCTTAAGCATTTCATCTACGCAATAGGCCAGATCCGGTACGCTGTCCACCAGGGTCCCATCGACATCAATAAGGACCATTTTCGGCTTTCTAATCATCTGAAACGACTCGCTGTTATTTGCCGACTTTGGCTAATTCAGCACGCATCTGATCGATAGTGGCCTTATAGTCATCGGTGTTGAAAATAGCAGAACCGGCCACAAACATATCAACACCGGCTTCAGCGATTTCAGCAATATTATTAACCTTAACACCGCCGTCTATTTCCAAACGAATGTCATAGCCGCTGTCATCAATCATTTTACGGGCTTCGCGTAACTTGTTCAGAGTTTCAGGGATAAAGCTCTGACCGCCAAAACCTGGATTAACTGACATCAGCAGGATAACATCCACTTTGTCCATAACGTGTTTTAGCAGACTTAAAGGTGTGGCAGGATTAAACACCAGACCAGACTTACAGCCATTCTCACGAATCAGGGACAGGCTGCGGTCAACATGTTCAGAAGCTTCTGGATGGAACGTGATATAGCTGGCACCAGCCTTGGCAAACTCCGGAATAATACCGTCCACAGGCTTAACCATCAGATGTACATCGATATCCTGCTTAATACCGTAGTTTCTCAGGGCTTCACAGACCAGGGGACCAATGGTCAGAACCGGTACATAATGATTGTCCATGACATCAAAGTGAATAACATCGGCGCCGCTGTCCAGAACATTGACACACTCTTCGCCTAAACGTGCGAAATCAGCCGATAAAATAGATGGTGCAATTAAAGATTTTGCCATGACAAATCCTCACAAAATAAATAAGATAGAGAGAGCATCACAATTGCCTAGTTACAAGGGAGCCTGTTATCAGGGCTTAGGTACCAGACTTACTTAAAATGCTCACTAAATGTAAAAACTAATATAACATTTTAAACGATAACTATGAAAATATCAGCATTTAATCCACCGAAACCGCAGAAAATAAGCATTTTCTTATTAATTGCACTGATGGGTCTTCTCTTCCTGCATACCTGTACTGTACTGGCATCCAGCATTAACACCGAGAGCGAGAAGCGCTGGGTGGAACAACTGGAAGATAATATTGTCACCGGTGATCAGCTTTATCTGCCTTCGGGTGCTGATAAACAGAGCGAGAATGCTTTTTTTGCTATTTTCACCCCGGAAACCACTGAAAAAGCTTTAGGTGCTATTATTCTTATTCATGGCACCGGCGCTCATCCCGACTGGGGAGATGTTATCCACCCTTTAAGAGTTGAGTTGCCGGATAAAGGCTGGGCAACACTGTCTATCCAGGTGCCTTTGATTTATCCTGATAAAAAGAATCCCCAGAGCCGCAAGGAAGTGATTGAAGCCTCTCTGCCCAGGATCCGTGCCGCCATTGAGTATCTCAAACCCAATTATTCTAAAATCGTTATTGTCGCTCATAGTTTCGGTACTTTAATGGCGCTGGATTATCTGCAGAAACACGCTTCAGATACCCTGCAGGATGATACACCGGTTATTAAAGCCGCCGTTATTATCGGCACTCCCTCCCAGGGTAAGGAAATTCCCCTGAACAGCCCTGCCATGATTGAAAAAATTAATATTCCCCTGCTGGATTTATACGGCAGTAATGATCTGAACAGTGTTATGAGCTCAGCCAAAGCCCGCAAAAAAGCAGCGCATAAGGCAGGCAATCAGCATTATCGCCAACATGAAACACTGGGGGCCAATCATTTTTATCTTGGTCTAGATGAAAAACTGGTTAATTATGTGCACCACTGGCTGAAGAAAACACTCAAAAGCTATTCATACTAGTCACTGAGCACGGCTATCCGGTTCATATGTCTAGAGCTATAGGCACTGTTTTGGAGTATCGGTTTAGTTTACAATAGCGCTCTTATTATCCGGTTTTTATCCATCGAACGAGGTTTTTTATGAGTTATTCTCTTGCTTTTACTATCCATATTCTTGGTGCAGTTATCTGGGTAGGGGGAATGTTTTTTGCGCATATGATCCTGCGTCCTTCAGCCATTGAAAAACTGGAACCGCCTCGACGCCTGCCCTTATGGCTTGCCGTTTTTGGACGTTTTTTCTTCTGGGTGTGGATTTCGGTTATTGCTATTTTAATAACCGGCTACTGGATGATTTTTGATGTATTCGGCGGACTGGCCGGACTGAAAGCGACTTATATCCATATAATGCATGCTATCGGTCTGATAATGACAGCTATATATGCTTATATTTATTTTGTCCTGTTTCAACAGTTTAAAACAGCTGTTAATGCCGGAAATTTCCCCCAGGGCGGCGCCATTATTAATAAAATCCGTAATATGGTCATGACAAACCTGGTGCTGGGCCTAATCACCATTATTGTTGCCAGCGGCGGTAAATATATTAATTTGTAGGAGCAGGTTTTAGGAATAAGGGTGCTCTTACTTCCTGGATTTTTTGATTAACTCATAGGCCGCTTTAATCTGCTGGGTTTTTTCTGTGGCCAGCTGAATCATTTCTTCCGGCAGGCCTTTGGAAACCAGTTTATCGGGGTGGTGCTGGTTCATCATTCTGCGGTAGGCTTTTTTCACTTCTGCATCAGAGGCGGATTCCGGAACACCCAGCATTTCATAGGCTTCTTTTAATAAATCCGCTGTACTTTTACCGCTGTCTGCCCCGCCATAATAATAGCCCTGTCCATCCAGTCCCAGATTAGAGCGAACCAGGGCGGATAACTGTTCAATATGACGGGCACTGAAGCCTAGCTGACCGGCAATGCGGTTAATAATGGCCTGTTCGGCACTGTCCATTTTACCGTCGGCATAAGCAGCATGTAGCTGAATTTCCAGAAACATCTGCAGCAGTGTGGTACGGCGGTGAGCAACCTGTTTAAACTGCAGCAGGACACCATCCAGATCAAAGTCCGCTTTTTTACCTTCATTAAATAACTGGACAGCCGCTTTTTTCTGTTCCGCATCTAGGTGCATATGCTCCATGATCTGCCGTGCCATAGCAATTTCATCTTCACTGACCCGGCCATCGGCTTTGGCAATATGCCCCATAATAGAAAACGTGGCAGAGAAAAATGCCGCCTGGGTTAGTTCGTTATTTTCTCCCAGTGCTTCATTATTGGGTTTATCAACAAACTTATGTCCAAGAATACCGCCAATTAACAGGCCCAGCGGACCGCCCATGGAAAAACCGACCGCACCACCAATTAATTTGCCCCACCAACTCATCGTTGTGTCCTTAAATAATAATTACCAGAATAATCCGAAATCATACCAAATTCGGAACCAATATTGAATTTTCTCTCTGACTCAGGTAACTTCCAGATACATTAATATCAAACATACCCTCTGAAACCACTGGAGTCCTGTTTATGTCTGAACACAATTGTCTGTTCTGTCAGATCCTTGACGGTCATATTCCTGCAAACATTGCCTATGAAGATGAACAGGTTCTGGCTTTTCATGATATTGCACCACAGGCTCCCATCCATATACTGATCATTCCAAAACAGCATATTGCCACAATCAATGATTTTACAGAGGAACATCAGGATTTACTGGGCTATATGATCCTGACAGCCCGGAAACTGGCTCAGGAACTCGGTGTCGCGGAGGATGGTTACCGGTTAAACTTTAACTGCAACCGCCTGGCGGGACAGACAGTCTTTCATACTCACCTGCATCTGCTGGCCGGGCGGCCTTTCTCATGGCCGCCCGGCTGAAACGTTCAGCCTTATGCAGGCAGACACAATCACTCCCTGTGTTATTTATCTGAAAATTTTTTATAAACCGTTTTATTACTGGTACCGTCCCAGTGATAGAAACAGGCAAAAGCGCCGTTTGGCTCCATAGCTAAATCACAACTGTCATTAATGTATTCTGCCTGCGGCACAGCCCATGGTTCAAATTCACTACTGCATACTCCCTGCGGACGACTGTGCTCACTGAGATATTGAAACTGCAACCGGGCACTGGACTGTTTCCAGCGATAACGGGTTTCAAAAATAACGCACTGGCCATCCTCTGAATATTTCTGATAAAACCCGGTACTATCTTCCAGAATTTCCTCTACCCCGTCTTTGATTAACCGGCAGCCATCACCAACATAGAAAGTGTGATACTTGCCTGCTAACAGCAACGACTTACTCACTGGCGGCCTGACTGCAATATCCGTTGTCAGACTGTGATACCAGCCCCGCTCAGTAAAATCACTGTCATAAACCATGGTACCAGACATTCGGGACAGCCGTGCTAGGGTTTCATCAAAATAAATACAGCTTTCTGCGGGGGTGTTGTTTTCTTTCCCGGTTTTATTTATAGACTGTTTTAAGTGCTGTGCGGCTTCTGACAAAGCTGAATAATTAATACTTTCATAAATAAGACCATTGGCACTAATAGGTTCATTGAGCAGCTTCTGTGCCAGTTGCTGTGCAGGTTGTCCGCTGTAAAGCACCAGATGTTCACCCATGATTGCCAGGTAAAGCTCAATGCCATAAGGCTCAAGTTCGGGCAAATTTAAACATTGAGGTTCTTTTGACGGAGTTATTAATGCCGTTGCCGAACTAAAACCGGATATCATACGCCAGATCTGCTGCGGGTATTCTGTAGCAATACTGAACAGGAAGGACACCTCTGCATTATTTTCCCCAGCGGCTTTCTCCTGATTCTGTTGTACTAATTTTAATTTCTGCAGAGCAAAGGCAATACCATGTAAACCATCAACAACCCCGGTCATTAATGCCAGCATAGCCGGATTGGTTTTAGCCATTCTGTCCTGCAATTTTAGCAGGGGACTGCATTTAAAAGCGCTGTTTTTAAATGACTCGGATACATAGAAAAACATCGGGGCCAATTGTGAAAAATTGGCACCGACAGCGAAAGCAAGAATATTCTGCTCAGAACCTTTTTTTACATAATCCGGTATAAAACCTCTA
>JBHNNM010000008.1:0-23905 GCA_048563625.1 Gammaproteobacteria bacterium
CCACTCGCTATGATAAGCTGGAAAGAAACTATGCCAGTACATTAGCGTTAGGCTGTTGTATGGTGTGGCTTCCTATGTGGAATGGTTAAATTTTGTACACAAAAGATCAACAGCCCCTAGCAAACTAGCACAAATAAACAGGAAAAAAAACTCTTAAAGTTATTTAGGTTAAATACTGCTTGAAACTGCTGAACATAGCCTTATCTTGTTATTACATTCATTTTTCTGGGAATTGAGTAAACAGTGGCTAAAACTCCCATTTTTGATGAACGAGCCGGACAGCTGATGAAAGTGCTGGTTGAAAGCTATATCAGCGATGGTCAGCCTGTAGGCTCAAAAGCTCTGGCAGAACATTCCGGTTTAAAAGTCAGTGCCGCCACCGTGCGTAATGTTATGGCTGATCTGGAAAAAATGGGATTAATACAGTCACCGCACACCTCTGCCGGGCGGATACCTACCGTACAGGGTTACCGGGTGTTTGTTGACTCCCTGTTGTCCGTAAAAGGCCCGGATAAACAGTTGTTAAATCAACTGGCATCCCATATCAGTGATGCTGAGGAACAAAACCAGGTTCTGGAAAAAGTATCCGACACTTTATCAGGTGTCACCCATATGGCATCCCTGGTGGTGCTGCCTAAAAAAGAACTGCTGTCACTGACCCATATTGAGTTTATCCCGCTGTCCAATCAGCGCATACTGAGCATCCTCGTACATACTGATAATGAGGTGCAGAACCGGGTGATACAGACAGAACGGGAATATAGTGCAGCACAGTTGCTGCAGATGAGTAATTATCTGAATCATCTACTGGCCGGTAAAACCGTTCGGGAAGCCTGTGAAACACTGGCCCAGGAAATGGAAAATACCCGGCAGCAAATGGATGAGATGATGCGTTCCACTATTAAAATGGCTAACTATGCTTTTGTAGAGCAACGTGAACCCAAAGAAGAAGTTGTGATCCGCGGTGAAACAAACTTGATGCAGTATGAAGATATTGCGGATATGGGGCAGATGCGCCAGTTGTTTGAAGCTTTTCATGAAAAACAGCATATCCTGTCCATTTTAAACCAGGTCAGTAATGCGGACGGGGTTAAATTGTTTATCGGTAATGAATCCCGCTACCAGCCGCTGAACGACTGTTCGGTAGTAGCAGCCCCTTATCAGATAGACGGACAGACCATGGGAGTACTTGGCGTTATCGGGCCGACCCGCATGGCTTACGATAAAGTGATTCCCATTGTGGATTTGACGGCAAAATTATTAAGCTCAGCCTTGAATCACGAAAACTAACCCTTATATAAAGTGTGTCAATTATTAAATTACCTTTAAAGCCCGGCAAACTCAGGGCTTTAAAATCAGAACTATCAAACAGGATTAAACCAGGAATACAAAATGGCAGAAGAACAGAAAGTGGATGGACAGTCAGCAGAGGAAAACAGTACACAGGCCTCAAATGCATCTGACCAAGCACAGGAAACAGCACAAGGTAATGACAATGGCAGTGAGGTTTCGGATGAACTGGCAGCTCTGGAAGCAGAAGAACTGATAGCACATATTAAAAAGGTGCAGGCAAAAGCCGATGAAAACTGGGACATTGCCCTGCGCACTAAGGCTGAAATGGAAAATGTTCGCCGCCGTACCGAAAAAGAAATTTCCAATGCCAGAAAATTCGGTGTTGAGAAACTGGTGAATGAAATACTACCGGTTAAGGATTCCATGGAAATGGGCTTAAAAGCCGCCATTGAACTCGATACCGATGATGAAGCGGTACACAAAATCCGTGAAGGTATGGAACTGACCTTAAAAATGATGAATGACGCCATGGCAAAAATTGGTGTAAAAGAAGTCGCACCACAAGAGGGTGAACCCTTTAATGCCGATTTCCAGCAGGCCATGTCCATGCAGGAAGTTCCGGGCAGAGATCCCAATACCATTGTTGCAGTGGTACAGAAAGGTTATACCTTAAATGATCGTCTGATCCGCCCAGCTATGGTTATGGTGGCAAAATAACTCTTGCTGCAAACGTGTTGCGAAATTTGCTTAAAATACACTAAAAAAGCATAAAAACATAAAAAACACGTATAAAAGCATAAAAAAAGATTTAATTAACACTTGAAAAGTGGGGGTATAACCCCATCTTCTTTAACAAGATTGAAACTTTAATACGATTTGTAAAAATTAAGTACAAAATAATTGTACAAAAAGTACAAAATAAAAATTCTGAGGAGAACAAACAATGGGTAAAATTATCGGTATTGATTTGGGTACCACCAACTCATGCGTAGCGGTCATGGATGGTGACAAGCCAAAAGTTATAGAAAATGCAGAAGGCGATCGCACCACTCCATCTATCGTTGCTTATACAGAAGATGAAATTCTGGTTGGACAGCCGGCCAAACGCCAGGCGGTAACCAATCCAGCCAACACAATTTATGCAGTTAAACGTCTTATCGGACGTACTTATGATGAAGAAGCGGTACAGAAAGATATTGAACTGGTATCTTATAAAATTATTAAAGCAGACAATGGCGATGCTTGGGTAGAAGCTCAGGGTCAGAAAATGGCGCCACCTGAAGTATCCGCAAAAATTCTGCAGAAAATGAAGAAAACGGCAGAAGACTATCTGGGTGAAACAGTAACGGAAGCAGTTATTACTGTGCCTGCTTACTTTAACGATTCCCAGCGTCAGGCCACTAAAGACGCAGGCAAAATTGCCGGTCTGGATGTAAAACGTATTATTAACGAGCCAACTGCAGCGGCACTGGCTTATGGTATGGATAAGAGCAGGGGCGATTCTACCGTTGCGGTATTTGACCTTGGTGGTGGTACATTTGATATCTCCATTATCGAAATTGCTGAAGTCGATGGTGAACATCAGTTTGAAGTATTATCTACTAATGGTGATACCTTCCTCGGTGGTGAAGACTTTGACTTACGCCTGATTGATTACCTGGCGGATGAGTTCAAGAAAGACCAGGGTATGGATTTACGTGGTGATCCACTGGCCATGCAGCGTCTGAAAGAAGCCGCAGAAAAAGCCAAGATTGAACTGTCCAGTGCACAGCAGACTGATCTTAATCTGCCTTATGTGACTGCAGATGCGTCCGGTCCTAAGCACCTGAATGTTAAGGTAACCCGTGCCAAGCTAGAGTCTCTGGTAGAAGAGCTGATTAAGCGCACCATTGAACCCTGTAAAGTCGCACTGAATGATGCCGGACTGTCTGTTAAGGATATTAACGATGTGATTCTGGTCGGTGGTCAGACCCGTATGCCTAAAGTACAGGAAGAAGTACAGGCATTCTTTGGTAAGGAACCTCGTAAAGACGTTAACCCAGATGAAGCGGTAGCTGTGGGTGCGGCGATTCAGGGCGGTGTCTTAGGTGGTGATGTTAAGGACGTCTTACTGCTGGATGTTACACCACTGTCTCTGGGTATTGAAACTGCCGGCGGTGTGATGACCAAACTGGTTGAGAAAAATACTACAATTCCTACCAAGGCATCACAGGTATTTACCACAGCGGATGATAACCAGACTGCGGTAACAGTACATGTCCTGCAGGGTGAACGAGAAATGGCCAGTGCCAATAAATCACTGGGTCGTTTTGACCTGTCGGATATTCCACCCGCACCACGTGGAACACCACAGATTGAAGTATCCTTTGACCTAGATGCCAATGGTATTCTGAATGTATCGGCTAAGGATAAGTCCACCGGTAAGGAACAGTCCATTGTGATTAAAGCATCCAGCGGTCTGTCCGATGATGAAGTCGAACGTATGGTACAGGATGCTGAAGCACATAAGGAAGAAGACAAGAAGTTCCATGAGCTGATTACTGTTCGTAACACTGCAGATAATATGATTCATGCAACGAAGAAGTCCATGGAAGAGCTGGGTGACAAACTGGAAGAAAGCGAAAAAACTTCCATTGAAGCGGCGATTAAAGACCTTGAAGAAGCCATTAAGGGTGACGACAAAGACGACATCGAAGCCAAGACCAAGGCTCTGACGGATGCGTCTGCGAAAATGGCAGAACGTCTGTATGCTAAACAGGGTGATGCCGCAGGCACAGCCGGCGGACCTGGTGCAGCAGAAGCTGAAGGCGCTGCTCAGAACACTGCTGATGACGATGTGGTTGACGCAGAGTTCGAAGAAGTGAACGATTCCAAGAAGTAGTTTAGTCTCACTATGAAGTTCGCGTCCGACATAATCAGTTTTGACTATGACTGGCGTGGAACGCTTAAGAACACAGGATGGGGAATTTCCCTCTCCTGTGTTTTTTTGTTTTATAAAAATTAATTTTGCCATCACCAGATAAATAAAGCAGACATGTCGAAAAGAGATTATTACGAAGTACTTTGTGTTGAAAAGACGGCCAGTGAGGTAGAAATTAAAAAAGCCTATCGCCGTCTGGCCATGAAGCATCATCCGGACAGAAACCCGGATGATACTGAGGCAGAAGCTAAATTCAAGGAAGCCAAGGAAGCCTATGAGGTGCTTTCCGATGCCCAGAAACGGGCGGCCTATGATCAGTTCGGTCATGCCGGAGTTGAGCAGGGAGCCGGAATGGGCGGCGGCCCCGGCGGGAATTTCAGTGATATTTTTGGTGATGTGTTCGGCGATATCTTTCGCGGCGGCGGAGGCGGCGGCCATCGTGGTGAACGGGTCTACCGCGGGGCCGATCTGCAGTACAATCTGGAACTGAGTCTGGAAGATGCCGTACACGGTAAAACCGTAAAAATCCGTGTGCCTACCTATGTTAAATGTAATAAATGTAACGGTTCCGGAGCCAAAAAAGGTTCCTCACCGGAAACCTGCTCAACCTGTCATGGAGTAGGTCAGGTACGCATGCAGCAGGGATTATTCTCCCTGCAGCAGACCTGTCCAACCTGTCACGGTACGGGTAAGGTCATTAAAGATCCCTGTGATGGCTGTCATGGTGAAGGCCGCATTCAGGAACATAAAACCCTTTCCGTTAAAGTGCCTGCCGGAGTGGATACCGGTGATCGTATTCGCCTGTCCAATGAAGGTGAAGCTGGGCAGAATGGCGGCCCTCCAGGGGATCTGTATGTGCATGTGCATGTTAAACCCCATGATATCTTTACCCGTGAAGACAGTGATTTATACTGTGAAGTCCCTATCAATATTGCTACGGCAGCTCTGGGTGGAACCCTTGAAGTCCCTACCCTAGATGGTCGTATTACCCTGAAAGTGCCCCCTGAAACCCAGTCCGGAAAATTATTCCGTCTGCGTAATAAAGGCGTTCGTTCAGTACGGGGCGGTGTGCAGGGTGATTTACTCTGCCGGGTCATTGTAGAAACACCGGTTAAACTGAATGCCCGCCAAAAAGAACTGCTGCAGGAATTTCAGGCCACTCTGGAAGAAGGCGGTAAAAGTCACAGCCCTAAAGCGCATAGCTGGCTGGACGGCGTTAAGAAATTCTTTGATGACATGAAGCAGAATATTGGGTCATAATAAGGTCTGAAACTGACTTAAGGAGGCATTATGGATTCAGTATTTATCTGGGGGCGGATAAAGGCATTATTTCAGAAACAAAATAATAGTATAAATAATGCACAGGAACTCAGCCAGTCCCGGCGATCAGCCCTGACAAAACTGGTTGCCAGCAGCGGTGCAGTGGCTCTGGGTACATCGGCTGTCGCTCAGGCTCATCAAAAAGAGGGTGGCAGTGAAAAGGGAGAACGTTTTCCCGGTGATCCGCCCGAGCACAAAATACTCTATCAGCTCAATAAAGATGATGCCGAATATCACAAACATGTGGTTAATTCCGCAGGTGCCATGATTGGCAAATTCGCGGATAATATCGATATTGTCGTTGCCTGTTTTGGACGCGGTATTCATGTACTGGTCAAAAATCCTGCCCGGCCTGTAGATGATGAAGTCAGGGCAAAAATTAAAAGCCTGGCTGAGCAGGGCGTTCAGTTTCATGCCTGCGGCAGAACCCTGACGGCCATGAACTGGACCAAAGACGACTTATTACCCTTTGCCAAACTGGTGGAAGTCGGTGTGGCCGATATGATGGAACTGCAGGAACAGAACTATGCCTATGTAGCGTGGTAATCAATCCCGCCAGACCACTAAATTTCAAACAAAAAAGCAAAATCTGGGATCAGAAATAAACATGACAAATATTTTAATCACCGGCGCTGCCGGTCGTATGGGGCGCAACCTGATCACTGCTGTATATGAAGCAGACGGTGCAAATCTGACTGCTGCCACCGAAAGACAGGGCAGCAGCCTGGTCGGAGCTGATGCCGGAGAGCTGGCAGGGCTGGAAGCGAATAATGTAAAACTGATTGATGACATAAATAAGGTAATAAACGATTTTGATGTCTGTATCGACTTTACCGCTCCTGTTGTCACGGTAGAAAATATTAAAGCCTGTCGTGCGGCCGGAAAAAAAATGGTGATTGGCACCACCGGTTTTACCGATGAACAGAAACACCTGATTGAAGAGGCTTCTAAAGACATCGCTATTGTTTTTGCTCCTAATATGAGTGTCGGGGTTAACCTGACCTTTAAATTACTGGATATTGCCGCCAAGGTACTGGGTGATAATGTGGATATTGAGGTAATAGAGGCCCATCACCGTCATAAAGTGGATGCACCGTCCGGCACCGCTCTGCGTATGGGTGAGGTCGTTGCCGACGCTTTAGGGCGTGACCTGAAAGAATGTGCTGTCTATGGCCGGGGGGAAGGCCAGACCGGTGAGCGTGATCGTCAGACCATTGGTTTTGAAACCATCCGTGCCGGAGACATTGTCGGTGAACATACCGTCATGTTTGCGGATATCGGTGAGCGGGTGGAAATTACCCACAAAGCCTCCAGCCGCATGACCTTTGCCAATGGTGCTGTCCGTGCTGCTTTATGGCTTCAAAAGCATAATACCGGCCTGTTTGATATGCAGGATGTTCTAGGTTTAAGAGATTAACAGGGCGGGAGCATACTTTTAATAATTCTCATTTAGACGCAAATACCGTATCCATTGACCGCACTCCTTGCTGAAGACGCCGTGAATCCATCCATGGAGGCTTTTCGGCAGCATCCCTGCTGCCGAAACTTCATCAAGAAGCACGGTTAATGGATACTCAGTGGCTATAAATATAATATTTTTACATATTGAACATATTTTAATCAAAGTATGATCCGGCCCTGAAGAGATTAAGCATAAACCCTTATTTAAGATAGACAGTTTTTGCCATTTCTTGTAAAATCCCGAGGTCAAATTAGCTTAACAAAAGTTTAGAAAAACTTATGGGAGACATCAGTGGCCAATTCTGAAAATACACCGTATACGACGGCGCTTTCTGGTACACAATACGCCCCTGCCATTCTGGCTCTGGAAGACGGTACAGTCTTTTACGGCAAAGCCATTGGTGCCTTGGGTGAGACTGTTGGCGAGGTTGTTTTTAATACCTCCATGACCGGTTACCAGGAAATTCTCACTGACCCCTCCTATAAAGAACAGATTGTTACCCTGACCTACCCGCATATCGGTAATGTCGGCACCAACTCCGACGATGAAGAATCGGATGCCATTATGGCCAAAGGTCTGGTGATTCGTGATTTACCGCGTCTGATGTCCAGCTGGCGTGGTGAAATGTCCTTATCCGACTATCTGAAAAAGCATAATATTGTCGCCATTGCCGATATTGATACCCGTAAGCTGGCCCGTTTACTGCGTGATAAAGGGGCACAAAGTGGTGCCATTGCGGCTATAGACGGCAAAAAATCTGAACTGGATGAATCGGCAGCTGTTGCTCTGGCAAAAGATTTTCCGGGCTTAAAAGGCATGGATCTGGCAAAAGTCGTTACCACCCAAACGTCCTATGAATGGACAGAAGGCACCTGGTCTCTGAACACCAATAGCACAGAAACCATTGCTGAACTGCCTTATCATGTCGTAGCCTATGATTATGGTATTAAGAAAAACATCCTTAGAATGCTGGCGGATCGGGGCTGTAAAGTAACGGTTGTTCCGGCTCAGACCAAAGCATCTGAAGTGCTGGCCATGGATCCTGATGGCATTTTCCTGTCCAATGGCCCGGGTGATCCAGAACCCTGTGATTATGCAATAGCAGCCATTGGGGAAATTCTGCAAACCTCCAAACCGGTATTCGGTATTTGTCTGGGGCATCAGCTGCTGTCACTGGCCAGTGGTGCGAAAACCGTAAAAATGAAATTCGGTCATCACGGCGGAAACCATCCGGTCAGCGATCTGGATACTAAAGAAGTGATGATCACTTCCCAGAACCATGGTTTTGCTGTGGATGAAAATAGTCTGCCGGATAATCTGAAAGCCACTCATAAATCCCTGTTTGACAGTTCTTTACAGGGAGTACACCGTACCGATAAGCCTGCATTCAGTTTTCAGGGGCATCCTGAAGCCAGCCCGGGACCCCATGATGTAGCACCTTTGTTTGATCATTTTATTGAATTAATTAATCAGCAGAACTGAAATAAAGAGCTAAAACAAAGAGCTAGAACAAACACGAATAACCTGATTTTAATACACCATTTTTTAGTGAGCAGAGAATGCCAAAACGTGAAGATATAAAAACTATTCTGATTATCGGTGCCGGCCCCATTGTTATTGGGCAGGCCTGTGAATTTGACTATTCCGGCGCTCAGGCGTGTAAGGCACTTAAGGAAGAAGGCTATCGGGTGATTCTGGTTAACTCCAACCCAGCGACCATTATGACCGACCCGGAACTGGCCGATGCCACTTATATTGAGCCGATTCACTGGAAAGTAGTGGCTAATATTATTCAAAAAGAACGTCCCGATGCGCTGCTGCCCACCATGGGCGGGCAGACGGCATTAAACTGTGCCCTGGAACTGGATAAGCAGGGAGTTCTGGAACAATACAATGTCGAAATGATTGGTGCCGATAAAGAAGCCATCAATAAGGCTGAAGACCGGGATTTATTTCGCCAGGCCATGATTAAAATCGGTCTGGATATGCCTAAGTCCTATATTGCTCATACTATGGAAGAAGCTGCCCAGGTACAGAAAGATCTGGGTGCCTTTCCGATTATTATTCGTCCTTCCTTTACCATGGGTGGTTCCGGTGGCGGTATTGCCTACAACAGGGAAGAATATGTCGAGATTTGCGAACGCGGTCTGGATATGTCGCCCACTAATGAACTGTTAATTGAAGAATCCATTATCGGCTGGAAAGAATACGAAATGGAAGTGGTGCGCGATAAAAAAGATAATTGTATTATTATCTGCTCCATTGAAAACTTTGATGCCATGGGTGTGCATACCGGTGACTCCATTACCATTGCTCCGGCCCAGACTCTGACCGATAAAGAATATCAGATTATGCGTAATGCCTCCCTGCAGGTGCTGCGTGAAATTGGTGTGGATACCGGTGGTTCTAATGTACAGTTTGCTGTTAATCCTGAAAATGGCCGCTTAATTATTATTGAAATGAACCCCAGAGTTTCGCGTTCTTCAGCTCTGGCCTCCAAAGCAACCGGTTTCCCCATTGCCAAGGTGGCTGCCAAGCTGGCGGTCGGCTATACCCTGGATGAACTGGATAATGAAATTACCGGCGGTGCCACCCCGGCATCCTTTGAGCCGACCCTGGACTATGTAGTGACCAAGGTGCCCCGTTTTACCTTTGAAAAATTCCCCCAGGCCGATGATACCCTGACCACCCAGATGAAATCCGTGGGTGAAGCCATGTCTATTGGCCGTACTTTTCAGGAATCTCTGCAAAAAGCACTGCGTTCACTGGAAATTGATACCGACGGCTTTACCGAAATGGCGCATGAACTGGATGGTGATAGTGAAAAAGAGGTTCTGGATGCCTTGCGTCATGCACTGCGTGTTCCGGGCGCTCACCGCATCTGGTACATTGCCGATGCTTACCGTAAGGGGCTGACACTGGAAGATATTCAGTCACTGACTGGTATTGATCCCTGGTTCCTGGTACAGATAGAAGAACTGATCCAGATTGAAGAAAGTATTCGCGGTAAAAATATTCTCGATATTGATGCTGAATTTCTGCGTGAACTCAAGCGCAAGGGCTTTTCAGACATCCGTCTGGCCAGCGAGCTTAATACCGATGAAGCCACCGTCAGAAAATATCGTCACCAGTTAAATATCCGTCCTGTCTATAAACGGGTCGATTCCTGTGCCGCAGAATTTGCCTCGGATACGGCTTATATGTATTCCACCTATGAAGAAGAATGCGAAGCCGAACCATCCACTAAAGAAAAAATTATGGTATTGGGCGGCGGTCCCAACCGGATTGGTCAGGGCATTGAGTTTGACTACTGTTGTGTCCATGCGGCGCATGCCTGCCGGGACGACGGCTTTGAAACCATTATGGTTAACTGTAATCCAGAAACTGTCTCAACGGATTACGACACCTCAGACCGCCTGTATTTTGAGCCTCTGACTCTGGAAGATGTGCTGGAACTGATTGAACTGGAACAGCCCAAAGGGGTGATTGTGCAATACGGCGGGCAGACACCGCTGAAACTGGCTCGTGCCCTTGAAGCAGCCGGTACCAATATTATCGGTACTTCTCCGGACTCTATCGACCTGGCTGAAGACCGTGAGCGTTTTCAGGCCATGATTGAAGAACTGGGCCTGCTGCAGCCGCCTAACCGTACGGCGTCTGATGTGGATTCAGCCGTGGCTCTGGCTACAGAAGTCGGTTATCCTCTGGTGGTTCGTCCGTCTTATGTACTGGGTGGCCGTGGGATGGAAATCGTCTATAACGAAGATGAACTGCGCACTTATATGACCACCGCCGTCAGAGTGTCCAATGACTCACCGGTACTGCTGGATCGTTTCCTGGATGATGCTGTGGAAGTGGATGTGGATGCCATCTGTGATGGAGAAAATGTCCTCATTGGCGGTATTATGCAGCATATTGAACAGGCCGGTGTGCACTCCGGTGACTCCGCTTGTTCCATTCCGCCCTATAATCTGTCAGAAGAACTGCAGGACCGCTTACGGGATCAGACCACCCGCATGGCATTAAAACTGGGTGTGGTGGGTTTGATGAATACCCAGTTTGCAATTAAGGGCGATGATATTTATATACTGGAAGTTAATCCCCGTGCTTCACGTACCGTGCCCTTTGTATCCAAAGCCACCGGTGTTTCCCTAGCCAAGGTGGCGGCTTTATGTATGACCGGTAAATCACTTAAAGAACAGAATCAACTGGTGGAAGCAAAACCAGAGTTTTTCTCAGTTAAAGAGTCAGTATTCCCCTTTATTAAATTCCCGGGAGTGGATCCTATCCTTGGTCCGGAAATGAAATCCACCGGTGAAGCCATGGGGCTGGGCAAAACCTTTGGTGAAGCTTTTGGTAAATCCCAGTTATCAGCGGGTGTAGAACTGCCCACTGGCGGTAAGGCATTTATCAGTGTGCGTGAAGCCGATAAAGGCAAGGTTGTGGAGCTGGCGAAAAAGATCCAGTCTCTGGGTTTCAAGCTGCTTGCGACCCGTGGTACTCATAAACTGCTGGTTGAGCAGGGCATTGAAGCCGAAGTGGTTAACAAGGTTCAGGAAGGTCGTCCGCATATTGTAGATATGATTAAAAATGAAGAAATCGATCTGATTGTAAATACCACAGAAGGCAAAAAAGCCATTGAAGCCTCATCCATGATCCGCCGTCAGGCTCTACAGCATAAGGTTACCTATTCCACCACCATTACAGCAGCCGATGCCTTATGTGAAGCCATGATGATTGAAGGTATTCATATGGGTGATGTGGATGTCTATCGTATTCAGGATATTCATAGTGAACTTTCCGCGTAAACACTCGTGAGCTTTATTAAAAGGAATAAAGACTAAAATGAACAAGATACCTATTACCAAAGTTGGCGCAGAAAGACTGGAAGCAGAATTAAAAGAGCTGAAGTCCGTACGCCGCCCCAAAGTGATTCAGGCCATTGCTGAAGCCCGTGAGCACGGTGATTTAAAAGAAAATGCCGAATATCACGCGGCCCGTGAAGAACAGGGCTTTATTGAAGGCCGTATCAAGGATATTGAAGGCAAACTATCTCATGCCCAGATCATTGATGTTACTACCTTAAAAAATGATGGACGCGTGGTATTTGGTACCACCGTGGTGTTATACAATGATGCCGAAGATAAGGAAATTACCTACCAGATTGTGGGTGAAGATGAAGCGGATATCAAAGCCGGTAAAATTTCCATCTCCTCCCCGGTGGCCATGGCTCTAATCGGCAAGGAAGTGGATGATGTAGCCGTTGTAAAAGCCCCCGGCGGTGATATTGAATACGAAATAGTTGAAGTAAAATATATCTAAGGCTTTCTTTTTTCAAACTGACAGAGCAACTAAACTGCCAGAGTTAATAAAGAGAGGCGCCCCATTGGGCGGAGGATTTAAATAAAATGCACAGTTTCCGCCCCATTATCAGCCAGTCCGGCGGTGAAAAAATCCTTCTAACCCTCTGGATAGGTGCCTTATGGGCCATCGGTTATATTGCTGTGCCCGTTCTGTTTGGTTCTCTGGATGAACGTCAGCTTGCCGGTATGCTGGCTGGAAAAATGTTTACGGCCGTCAGTTATATCGGCCTGTTCTGTGGCACTGTCCTGCTTATTTCCCTGTTTAAACGTTCAGACAATATTAAACAGGAGCTCAGTTTCTGGCTATTGCTATTAATGCTGCTGCTGGTGGTTATTGGTGAGTTTGTTATTCAGCCGCAAATGGCACAGTTAAAACTCCAGGGGCTGACAGAAGGCACTGCTGCCGCGGCACAATTCGGCAAACTGCATGGCATTGCGTCAATATTATATATGCTTAATTCCCTGACCGGACTGATCCTGGTTATTTTCCATAAACACTAAATTTTGTTGTATCTGGTTCGATACCTTTTTGATACTACGGGAGAAATTTTAATGACAAGCCTTCCAAACTGCCCAAAATGCGGCAGCGAATACACTTATGAAGACGGTGGACTGTTTGTCTGCCCTGAATGTGCCCATGAATTTACCCAGGAAGATCTGGAAGAAAAGGAATTTACAGTTAAAGATTCCAACGGAGCAACCCTGCACAGTGGTGATAATGTTACGATTATTAAGGACTTAAAAGTAAAAGGCAGTTCCGGTATTGTTAAAATAGGTACTAAAATCAAGGGTATCCGACTGGTAGAAGCCAGTGATGATCATACCATTGACTGTAAAATTCCAAGGGTAGGGGCCATTAGGATAACCCCTAAATACGTTAAAAAGTCATAACTTTTTAGGAATCTCAATTCGAGGTTTCTTTTTATTGCGGCGAAAAAAGATCCCGATATGACCAATTGTCTGCACCGGGGTCGCTTCGGTCTGCTTGCATATCTCAGTAATTATTGCCGCCTTGTCATCCCGATCATCTGCGTTAACCCGAACTTTTATCAGCTCATGATCATCCAGCGCCTGGTTAATTTCATTAATAACCCCATCAGTTAGTCCGTTACCACCAATAATAACGACTGGTTTCAGGGAATGCGCCTTGGCCCGTAAAAAGCGAATTTGTTTATTATTCAGTGACATGCTATAACTCGTGATGGAAAAACCCTATTATAACGGTTCATATGTAGGGTGTCAGTAAAAAGGTTTTTTAAGGGATTTAAACGTGACTAAAAAGTGTTTTATTATTACGGGGCCCAATGGCGCAGGGAAAACAACTTTTGCTATGGATTTGTTACCGGAAGAAGTTAATTGTAAAAACTATATAAATGCTGATCTTATTGCCCAAGGTTTATCCCCATTTGAACCAGAATTAGCTGCGGTACAAGCCGGAAAATTAATGTTATTTGAAATCAAAAAGTGCGTAAATTCTAATGTTACTTTTGCATTTGAAACGACTTTAAGTGGTCGGGGATATGAAAAAAAATCAAGCAGTGGAAAAATATCGGTTATGAAATAATTTTATATTATTTTTCTTTACCATCAGCAGATATGGCTGTTGAAAGAGTGAAATACAGAGTTTCTCAGGGAGGACATAATATACCAGTGAGTCAGGGCCGGATCATACTTTGGTTAAAATATATTCAAAATGAAATTTATACCTTCTGAGTATCCATTGACCGTGCTTCTTGATGAAGTTTCGGCAGCAGGGACGCTGCCGAAAAGCCTCCATGGATGGATTCACGGCGTCTTCAGCAAGGAGTACGGTTAATGGATACGGTATTTGCGTCTAAATGAGAATCTTTAAAAGTATGCTCCCGCCCTGACCAATGAGTGATATTCGGCGTCGTTATATCCGAAGTAAAGAGAACTTTGAACAAATCTATAGTAAAATTGTCGATATGTGGGTTGTTTTTGATACATCAGGTGTTGAACCATACTTGGTCAGGAGTTCTGTAAATGAAAAATGAACAATATTATGTAGAAATTGCAGTTAAGGCAGCTCAACGACCGGCTTTTAAGCTGTCTGAAAAGGCCCGAAAAGAAAATCAGGCGTTGCCCGTATGGAAAAATGATCATATTGAATATGAAATTCTAAAATATACCCAATCAACTCCATCCTGTTAATAAATAGTATCCTATTCCCTGTTTCAGGTTTAAATAATGGCAAGAAGTAAAAGCAGTTCCCAATGGTTGCAGGAACATTTTAAGGATAAATATGTCTTACAGTCACAGCAGGACGGTTATCGTTCCCGGGCGGCGTATAAATTATTGCAGATCCAGGAAAAAGACCGGCTGATTAAGCCGGGTATGAATGTGGTTGATCTGGGTTCAGCGCCCGGCGGCTGGTCCCAGGTAGCACGGCAGTTTATTGGCAGCAAAGGTAAGGTTGTTGCATTGGATATATTGCCCATGGAGCAACTGGCCCAGGTGGAATTTATTCAGGGCGATTTTCAGGAAGAGTCTGTACTTAATGAATTGCTGGCAGTGCTGAATAATGAACCGGTGGATCTTGTTATTTCGGACATGGCGCCCAATATAACAGGAGTAAAGGCTGTGGATCAGCCTAAAAGTATCTATTTACTTGAATTGGCCATTGATCTGGCTGACCAGGTATTAAAACCTGGTGGTTCCCTGTTAATGAAGGTGTTTCAGGGTGAAGGTTTTCAGCCCCTGATGGCTGAATTAAGAAAACGTTATCAGAAAGTAATAACCCGAAAACCTGATGCATCCAGATCCCGTTCGTCAGAGGTTTATTTACTGGCTAAAGGCTTTAAAGGATAAGTGGAATATTAATTTTCCTCTTATCATAGATATTAAAATAATATACCATTAATGGTTCGGCATAATGCCGTGATTGAAATTAGACAAAGCTAAAACAAAAAGCTAATACAAAAAGTTGGAGTATTCGTTTTGAACGAAATGACAAAAAATATATTACTCTGGGTGGTTATAGGTATCATCCTGATGTCGGTTTTCAGCAATTTTACCTCGGCGACGGCCCCCAGGGAAATGAGCTACTCTGACTTTATTGAGAATGTAGAACGCGGTTCCGTTAATGAAGTTAAAATCGAAGGACGGGTCATCAGCGGTCTGACCACTGAAGGCAAGAAGTTCACCACATACAGCCCTGAAACCGATAACCGAGCCCTGATTGGTGAATTGCTGGACAATAAAGTTAAAATTGTCGGTGAACCACCCAAGCAGCAAAGCCTGCTGGTACAGTTATTTATTTCTTCTTTCCCTATTTTGCTGATTGTCGGTATCTGGGTCTATTTTATGCGCCAGATGCAGGGCGGCGGCGGTGGCCGCGGTGCCATGTCCTTTGGCAAGAGCAAGGCGCGACTGCTGGGTGAAGATCAGGTTAAAGTCACCTTTGACGATGTAGCCGGCTGTGATGAAGCCAAGGAAGAAGTCAGTGAACTGGTTGATTTCCTTAAAGATCCCGGTAAATTCACCAAACTGGGCGGTAAAATACCACGCGGTGTCTTAATGGTGGGTAATCCCGGTACTGGTAAAACCCTGCTGGCAAAAGCCATCGCCGGTGAAGCCAAGGTCCCATTTTTTACTATATCCGGTTCTGACTTTGTGGAAATGTTTGTCGGTGTGGGTGCCTCCCGTGTTCGGGATATGTTTGAGCAGGCTAAAAAACACGCACCCTGCATTATCTTTATTGATGAAATTGATGCGGTAGGCCGCCATCGTGGTGCCGGTCTGGGCGGTGGACATGATGAACGTGAACAGACCTTAAACCAGTTACTGGTTGAAATGGACGGTTTTGAAGGTAATGAAGGCGTTATTGTTATTGCTGCAACCAACCGTCCTGATGTACTGGATCCGGCTCTGTTACGTCCAGGCCGTTTTGACCGTCAGGTCGTAGTACCTTTGCCGGATATTAAAGGCCGTGAACATATTCTGAAGGTGCATTTACGTAAAGTGCCTATTGATGACGATGTTCAGCCGAAATACATTGCCCGTGGTACACCGGGGTTTTCCGGTGCTGATCTGGCTAACTTGGTCAATGAAGCGGCTCTGTTTGCCGCTAAGGAAAATGCCCGGGTAGTCAGCATGGAGCATCTGGAAAAAGCCAAAGATAAAATCATGATGGGTTCTGAACGTCGATCCATGGTGATGAAAGATAAAGAGAAGAAAATGACCGCCTACCATGAAGCCGGTCATGCCATTGTAGGTCTGCTGGTACCATCTCATGATCCGGTTTACAAGGTCAGTATTATTCCGCGCGGCAGGGCTCTGGGTGTGACCATGTTCCTGCCTGAAGAAGACCGCTACAGTCTAACCAAGGAACAGCTTAACAGCCAGATTTCCAGCCTGTTTGGCGGGCGTATTGCAGAAGAGCTGATTTACGGTTCAGACATGGTGACTACGGGTGCCAGTAACGATATTGAACGGGCTACCGAGCTGGCGCGTAATATGGTGACCAAATGGGGTCTGTCTTCCAAGCTGGGTCCTCTGGCTTATACAGAAGAAGAAGGAGAAGTCTTTCTGGGCCGTTCCGTGACCAAACATAAAAATGTATCGGATGAAACTGCCCATATTATTGATGAAGAAATTCGCAGCGTCATTGATCATAATTATGAGCGCGCGGAAAATATTCTTAAGGAAAATATGGACAAACTGCATGCTATGGCAGAAGCTCTGATGACCTATGAAACCATTGATCGGGATCAGATTGATGATATTATGGCCGGTAAACCGCCCCGCGAACCCAAAGGCTGGTCGGATATTGATTCCAACAAGGATGATGACTCCAGTGATGAACTGAGCCTGGATGACCATGAGATTGAGGTTGATGACAAGCCGGATAAGCCTATTGGCGGCCCGGCGGATCAACATTAATCTTAATTCCTGCAGAATATAAAAGTGAATAAAAAACCGATGGGGTATAATATCCCATCGGTTTTTTTTGTCTGATATCCAGAAAAAAACTCTATAAATACTTATGCCTGACATAATACTGCAATGTGCAGACAAACAACTGACATTTGAAACCCCGGTTATTATGGGGATCTTAAATGTTACTCCGGACTCCTTTTCTGATGGCGGCCGCTATACCCATCTGGATAATGCCCTCAGGCAGGCTGAACAGATGGCGGCTGATGGTGCAGAAATTATCGATATCGGCGGTGAATCTACCCGTCCTGGAGCACAGCCGGTCACTGAACAGCAGGAGCTGGATCGGGTTATACCGGTTATAGAAAAACTGGATCAAAAGCTGGATGTGGTTATCTCTATTGATACCAGTAAGCCTGAAGTAATGATTGAAGCTGCCCGGTCCGGTGCGGGTTTAATTAATGATGTTATGGCGCTTAGAGCCGATGGTGCTCTGCAGGCAGCACAGCAGACTGGTTTGCCTGTCTGCCTGATGCATATGCAGGGTGAGCCACGAACCATGCAGACTAATCCACAGTACACTGACGTAGTTGCCGAGGTCAAAACTTTTCTAAAGCAGCGAGCAGAGCAGTGTATTGCCCAGGGTATTAACAAAGAGCAGATTATTCTTGATCCGGGCTTTGGCTTTGGCAAAACACTGGCTCACAATATTAGCCTGTTTAAACATCTCGACAGTTTACAGGCATTGGGTTACCCGGTTTTAGTCGGTGCTTCGCGCAAATCCATGCTGGGACAGATCACCGGCAAAGCGGTTGAAGACCGTCTTGCCGGAAGCCTGGCACTGGCAACACTGGCAACGATTAAAAAAGCAGCGATTATAAGAGTTCATGATGTAGCTGAGACTGTGGATGTAGTAAAAGTGGCGCAGGCATTAAGTAATTACAATAATTGAATTTAATGCTAGCTGGATGTGGCTATACTAATCCGGGCATGGATCAATAAAGTGAATATTCACCTCAATATGGCCTTCCTCAAGAGGTTACTAATATAAGATGTTGAACCGCAGTCATGATTATCAGCCTATGCCGGGTAGCGAGTGCCTGATCACTGATCTGGGAAATGATCCCTAGGTAGCACAGCGTCTCGCACAGATGGGAGTTTTACCTGGCACACGGCTTCGGATAGTACGTCTTGCGCCTTTTGGAGATACTCTGGAAGTGGCACTCGAACAGGGGGAACTGCTGGCCCTGCGCCGGGATGAGCTCGATGCTCTGGGTTGCCAGTAGCAGGTGCTGCCCGTCTCTCAGGTAGAGCGCTGGGGACCGGGACTCTATCGTGTGCTTTCTCTTGCCAACGGTCACACCTTTCGAGATTGAGTTGATCGTCATGGGATGGAACCCGGGAGTATTCTGCAGGTATTACATCCCGGCCAGTGGCCACTTCGGGTAGAGATGGAGAAGAACGGAGAGTCTCTGATACTGGGTCATGGTGAGGCCGTTAAGATTCTGGTAGAGCGTGCTGATGGCTAAGTTTTGTGTGACCGTAGCCCTCAGTGCTATTCCTAACACCGGTAAGACTACTCTGTTTAATCGTCTTACAGGGGAGAATCAGAGCACCGGCAACTGGCCCGGGGTTTCAGTGGAGCGAAAAAGCGGTCAGTTTAGCTTGGGTGAGTACCAGGTGGAACTGGTGGATCTGCCCGGTGCCTATGCCCTATCTCCAGTGACAGAGGAGGAGAGGGTGGTGCGGCATTACTTTTTGGATGACCCTCCTGACCTGGTGCTTAATATTCTCAATGCACAGAATCTCTACCGTGGACTGGGACTTACCTTGCAGATGGCCATGAGTGGCCTGCCTATCCTGGTAGCGGTCAATATGATGGATGAGGCAAAGGCTCGGGGTCTTGAACTGGATCTGGATATTCTTTCGCAACACCTTGGCGTTCCAGTGGTGGGGATCTCGGCTCGCTCAGGTGAAGGTATCCCGGAACTGCAGGAAGCCCTGTACCAAATGATGCGCCATCCTGAGACAGCGCATTTTCCACATATTTCCTGTCCGCCGGTTCTGGAAGAGGCTGTAAAAGACCTGGTTCGACGCCTGGAGGCTATAGAGGAAGGGCAGTGTCTACGTCCTGACTTTCTGGCTTTTCGCCTGCTTGAAGTTCCTGCAGAGGCCCCAACAGAACCTCTGAAACAACAGGCAGACCGGTGGCGTCAGAAGATAGAGACATCGCTCCAGACATCGGTGCCGGTTGCCTGTGCTCGCTGTCGTTTTAATGCTGCCCGGGGCCTGGTACGTGAGGCAACTCATCAGCACCCCCCGGGACCAGATGCCCGTAGTGAAGCCCTGGATCGGGTTCTGCTGCACCGCTGGCTGGGTCTGCCGCTCCAGGAATTGCTTGCACACGGCTTCGATGCGGGTGGGGGTTACACAGTATACTGGCAATGACTGACCTGCCCAACTGGCTGGTGAGTCTGCTACTCGATGGTCTATGGCAGGGAGTGGGAGTAGTGGTCTCCTTTTTTCCATTGATTCTGTTTTTCTTTGTTTTTATGTCATTGATTGAGGATAGTGGCTACATGGCCCGTGCCGCCTTTCTTATGGATCGCCTGATGCATCGCCTGGGGCTGGATGGTAAGGCGTTTATCAACCTGCTGCTTGGGTATGGCTGTAATGTTCCGGCAGTAATGGGAACCCGTATTCTTTCCAGTCGTTACAACCGGATAGTCACGATGCTGCTAATCCCTTTCACCCTGTGCAGTGCCCGTCTTCAGGTGTTTGTGTTTATGAGCGGCATCCTGTTTACCTCCGCTATGGCTCCCTGGGTGTTGCTGATCCTGTATTTAACGAGTTTTGTTGTCGTAATTGTTATAGGGCTGCTGTTGCGTCTGTTTCGCATCACCGGACAACCGGAGCCTTTTATTATGGAGATACCGCCCTACCGTCTGCCTATCTTGCGCAGTGTACTGCTGCGTAGCTGGCAGGAGATGAAAGACTTTCTCTATCGTGCGGCCACCCTGATCGTGGCAGGGGTGCTAGTAGTGTGGCTGCTGACTCAATTTGCCTGCAAACCAGCCAGTAGCCGGTGCAGATACCTGGGCAGGTCTACTGGGACGCTCGGTCTCACCCCTGTTTGCGCCTCTGGGAATCGACTGGCATGAAACTATTGCCCTGCTATTTGGTTTCATTGCCAAGGAGATTGTCATTGGTGCCCTGGCAGTGATTTATGGCGGAGCCGATCTGAGTGCCCGGATTGCCAGTCAGGTTACCTCGGCAAGGACTGAGCTTTATGCTCTTTGTGCTTCTCTATACGCCCTGTGTTGTTACTGTGGCAGCAATTCGTGCTGAATCACAAAGCTGGCGGATTACCTTCCTGAGTCTTGTTCTGGGGCTTGGTACCGCTTGGCTGGCGAGTCTGGCACTTTACCAGGGGGAAGGGCTCTAGGATTCTCCTGAGGTCGTTACATATAATAAAGGTTTGCAGGATACTGGCTAATATATGAAACCAGAAACAGTGAAATACTGATATATGCAATTACTATAGGAAAAAATCAGCGCCTGGTGTATAACAAGATTGCATAAACCTGTAAAATCAGTTTATTAAAAAGATACAATAATTAAGCCTGTGTCCAGCAATAATCAGGTAGACACAGGTCATCAATCCGATTAAGACGAGATCTTCACTATAAATGAAAAAAAAATATTTTGGTACTGACGGTATTCGCGGCAAGGTAGGGCAGAGCCCTATGACGGCTGATTTTGTAATGAAACTGGGCTGGGCCGCCGGACGGGTGCTGGCCAAGCAGGGCAGGGGCAAAGCAGTTATTGGTAAAGATACCCGGATTTCCGGTTATATGTATGAATCAGCCCTGGAAGCGGGCCTGTCTGCGGCCGGGATTGACTGTTTATTAACCGGTCCGATGCCGACTCCCGGTATTGCCTATCTGACTCGTACCATGAATGCCCAGCTGGGTATTGTGATCAGTGCGTCTCACAACCCTTATTATGATAATGGCATCAAGTTCTTTTCTGCTGAAGGTACCAAACTGTCTGATGAAGTTGAGCAGGCAATTGAGGTTGAGCTGGAAAAAGAAATGGTGCATGTTGATTCAGCCGATCTGGGTAAGGCCAAACGGATCGATGATGCATCAGGTCGTTATATTGAGTATTGTAAAGGTACTTCACCGTTTTTGATGGAATTAAAAGGTCTGCGTATTGTAGTTGATACCGCTCATGGTGCGGCTTATCAGATTGCCCCTAAGGTGTTTAAGGAACTTGGGGCAGAGGTTTTTGCTATTGGTAATGAGCCTGACGGCCTGAATATTAATAAGGATGTCGGTTCAACTTATCCGGAAACTTTAAGAGAAGCAGTATTACAGCATCGTGCTGATCTGGGTATTGCTTTGGATGGAGATGCTGACCGGGTATTAATGATTGATCATCAGGGTGAAATAGTTGATGGTGATGAACTGCTCTTTATTATTGCCATAGCCCGACAGAAACAGCAGAAAGTTGATGATTTTGGCGTGGTTGGTACCTTAATGAGTAACCTGGGCATGGAAATAGCATTGAAGGAAGCCGGTCTGGGCTTTATTCGTGCTGATGTCGGTGACCGTTATGTTATGGAAGAACTGCATAAACACGGCTGGAGTATTGGCGGTGAGTCTTCCGGTCATATTATCTGCCTGGATCGTACCACAACAGGGGATGGTATTGTTTCTGCACTGCAGGTTCTATCTGCCATGATAGGCAGTGGTAAGAGCCTTAATGAACTCAAACAGGGCATGCAGAAATATCCCCAGCATATGATAAACGTGCGTATTAAGGAAAAAGTCGATCCGTTTAGTTCAGACCAGGTGGTTAAGGCGGTAGAAGAAACCGAACAGCGCCTGGCAGATAAGGGGTGGGTATTATTAAGAGCCTCCGGTACCGAACCACTGATACGGGTTATGATTGAAGGTTCCGATGAACAGCAGGTACTTAAAGAGGTTCAGGAGCTGGCGGATGTTGTAAAAACCGTGTTTGGATAAAAAGCTGGCTAAAAAAGCACAGAAATACCGCCATATATCCCTATAATATTTGATTTATCAGGGCAGTAAAGGTATCATTTCGCGCTGGATAAGAAGCCGCTGGCCTGATAATAAAGCCCCTGGTGATAATCTAAATATATATAAAAGGAAGGTAAATAAACAATGCGTACCCCATTAGTCGCTGGTAACTGGAAAATGAACGGCTCGCGTGCGAGCGTTAAAGAATTAATCAACGGTGTTGTCGACGGTGCTAAAGCCATCAACGGTGTTGATATTGCGGTCTGTCCTCCCTTTATATTTATTGCCGATGTTGTCGCTGTTACCGAGGGTACTAATGTGGCTGTCGGTTCACAGGATGCCAGCACTGAACTTAAGGGTGCTTTTACTGGTGAAACTTCCGTTGAAATGATTAAGGACTTTGGCTGTAAATATGCCATTGTCGGTCACTCTGAACGTCGTACCCTGTATGGTGAAACAGACGAAATCGTCGCTAAAAAGTTCGGCGTGGTTAAAAATGCCGGTCTGATCCCGATTTTCTGTATTGGTGAAACCTTGGAAGAACGTGAACAGGATATTACTGAAGAAGTCTGTGACCGCCAGATTGATGCGGTCTTTGCCGCTCATGGTGATAATGCTTTTGAAGGTTCAGTCATTGCTTATGAACCTGTCTGGGCCATCGGTACCGGTAAAACGGCTTCACCTGAGCAGGCCCAGGCGGTACATGCTTTTATCCGCGCTCATCTGGCCAAACGTAATGCTGATATTGCTGAAAAAGTACAGATTTTATACGGCGGCAGTATGAACCCCGGTAATGCCAAAGAATTAATGGGCCAGGGTGACATTGATGGTGGTCTGATTGGCGGCGCTTCTCTGAAAGCCGATGACTTCCTGGCAGTCTGTGCAGCAGGTCAATAATTCGAGTCTTATAGTAAGTCTTAATAAACAAGTAACGAGAAAAAACATGCAAACACTTATTCTGGCAATTCATATTATTGTTGCTATTACACTTATCGGTTTAATTCTTATCCAGCAGGGTAAGGGTGCCGATGCCGGTGCTGCTTTTGGCGGCGGAGGCGGTGGTGCTTCTGCAACAGTATTTGGTAGCCAGGGTTCTGGTAACTTTATGACCAAAACTACAGCGATTCTGGCCACGATTTTCTTTATTACCAGCCTGTTTTTATCGTTCCTGTCTGGCAAAATCTCAGAACAGAAAGCTGAATCTGTTGAAGTATCCAACCAGGTGCAGCAAATTGAAGCTGAAGACAAGCCTGCCATGCCTGTTACTGAAAGTGCTCCGGCAGAAACTACAGACAAGCCGGCTATACCGGTACCTGCACAATAAAAAGATAATAAAAACCGATAAAATAAAAACTGAGTTCGCCGATGTGGTGGAATTGGTAGACACGCTATCTTGAGGGGGTAGTGGCGCAAGCCGTGCCGGTTCGATTCCGGCCATCGGCACCAAATTTCAGGTAATTATAAACCTGAATGCGAACTTTTAGCCTAGGGGCTGTTGATCTTTTGTGTACAAAATTTAACCATTCCACATAGGAAGCCACACCATACAACAGCCTAACGCTAATGTACTGGCATAGTTTCTTTCCAGCTTATCATAGCGAGT
>JBHNNM010000009.1:0-21045 GCA_048563625.1 Gammaproteobacteria bacterium
TTAAGATAGTTCTTGGCATGGTAAGTGTTCTTGTATGTTGATTTTTCACAAAACCATTATACTTGTTTAACAAATACCATGCTGCCTATTTTTTAACCACAAAAGATCAACAGCCCCTAGGTGGTGGTATTCCACCGATAGCCATATGGTGTCGTTCATTATTATAACTCCATTTCCAGCATATTGTTGTTTCATGCTGCATGCTCGATGGAATTAAATAAAAAACAGATTTAACCATTCATAAGAGAACCAGCTAAGATAATTGTTTTTAACATTTGTATTTTCTTTTTTATTTTAATACGTTTGTAGTTGGTGCATTAGAAACATAACAGTATACTGCTAGGTGTCAAGTAAGTTGTCGCCTTTTCGTAACCGCTTAATTGATCTGTCCCACATATCACGGCGCAGATGGTAATAAAAAATATAGGTTCCTCTCCGCTTTGATGAGTGAAGTTTTGTGTTTTTTCATCGACAAAGCTAACATCTGTTTGGCTTATACATGGCTTCTTGTCAAGATAAATTAAACGCAATCGCCCTATCAATGCGCTGCTGATTTTGAAAAATCAGGCCTTTATGATAAAATTCTTACCTATTTTGTATAAAACGGGTTTGGGGATACTTTAAAATGCGCTGCTCAATGCTTAAATGCAAACTACACCGGGTTACCGTCACTCATTCTGAGCTTGATTACGAAGGTTCTTGCGCCATTGATACTCTGCTAATGACCGCCGCCGGTATTCTTGAATATGAACAAATTGAAATCTACAACATTACCAACGGCGAACGCTTCTCCACTTATGCTATTAAAGCAGAACCAGGTTCCGGCATTATCTCCATTAATGGCGCCGCAGCCCATAAAGCAGATCCCGGCGACTTAATTATTATTGCTGCCTATGCCGTGTTAGAAGAACGGGAACTGAAAACCTTCAAACCCAGCTTGGTCTATGTGGACGAACGAAACAATATCACTCATACCAATACTTCAATTCCCGTCCAAGCCGTAAGCTAGCCCTTCCTGGGAGCGCAGACATCCTCTACCTTCTACGCACCCGCCTGATTGCAGGATTACATTACCTGAAGCATCTGCATGATTTATCGGATGAACAGGTAGTAAAAGGCTGGACAGAAAATCCGTACTGGCATTATTTTTGTGGTGAAGAATACTTAACCCTAATATTCCCGCGTAATAATATACTCCGACAACCAGCGCAACGGATCAGCCCGCTTATCAAACTCACTCAGACTATCCAGTGCCTGCTCATGGCATTGCTGTGCCATGGCTTTGGCACCGTCCAGCCCCAGCAGGGCAGGGTAAGTGGCCTTGTTTAGACTGATATCAGCGCCCTGTTGTTTGCCCAAGGTTTCGGTATCAGATTCAATGTCCAGAATGTCATCCTTAATCTGAAACGACAGGCCGATATTTCTGGCGTATTGATCCAGTGCGTTTAAAGTATTAGTAGAAATATCGGCCTGACATAAACCGCCTAGTTGAACACTGGCGCGGATTAAGGCGCCGGTTTTGTGTTCATGCATGGTTTTTAGTTCATCCAGTGTCATGCTTCGGGCCTGGCCGGTAGCGGCCAGATCAATGGCCTGGCCGCCGGTCATTTCGGCAATGCCGCTGGCCTGAGCCAGAGTTTTAACCATGGCCAGTTTCTGGGTATCGTTAAGCAGACTGTTTTCGGCCAGGGTTTCAAATGCTAGGGTTTGCAGAGCATCACCGGTTAGTAATGCGGTGGCTTCAGAAAACTTTTTGTGACAGGTAGGCTGTCCGCGGCGCAGATCATCATCATCCATGGCAGGCATATCATCATGCACCAGAGAATAACAGTGAATAAATTCAACGGCACAGGCCGGCATATCCTGATGTGCAGTGGGTACTCCAAGTGCCTGGCCGGTTAAATATACCAGTAGTGGGCGTACCCGTTTGCCACCGTTAAATACACTATAATGCATGGCCTGATGCAGTTCTGCAGCCCGATCCGGAGTATTATTCAGGATCTGTTCCAGTGCTTTGTCTACCTGTTGACGGTAGCTGTGCATTAAGGGTTTCAGAGCATTATTGATAGGGCTGGCAGCAGGCACGTAATAAGCAACTTTTAAAGGTGGTATAAATTTTCAGGCGATTGGCAATAGGGTATTAAAAAGCATTAAATACAGTACAGTTAAGCTTTGGGATCAAAATCTTCCAGACTGCTCTGGCCGTTTTTTTCCAGTAAAATCTGAACTTTCTGCTGGGCTTCTGTCAAAGCTGTCTGACAGGCACGGGTCAGGTTGATACCTCGTTCAAAGTCTTTTAAGGATTGCTCCAGTGTCAGATCACCGCCTTCCAGGGCATCCACCAGTTTTTCCAGTTCATTTAATGAGGCTTCAAAGTCAAAAGATTCGGATTTATCATCGGATTTAGCCGTGTTTTTATCTGTCATAGCTCAGTCTGCCCAAATTCATGTATAATCCTAAATAAATCATACTCGTTATACTTCAACTGATTTTTTAGGATAATCGTAAAAGCTTGTGTATTGAAATTGTAATGTTGCACAGGCTAATGCTAAAGCAATTATTCAGCTTTTTAAACCAGATATCTATAACAAATTTATGATAATTAACTAAAGTTTAGAAAAATGCCCATATATTTAAAACAAATGTTCCGTTTTTCAATTGTTCTGTGTTCTTCCCTGTTTCTGGTTAGTCCTTTAATGGCGGATGTCTGGGACAAGCTTCAGGGTGATGAATACAAGGATAATGATGTTGAAGATTATGTCTGGAAAGAAGGCAAAGCCAATATTCCTGATTATCCACAGGACAGTAATCTGATAGAGGTTGAAGGTCCCCCCGCCTATCGTAATTATCAGTACCTGGTGGATAAAAAAAGTATTCAGTTAGGGGAAGATTATGTGGTGCGTTTTACTGTGGTTATCCGCTCTCCGGCAGGTGCAGATAATGTTATGTATGATGGCTTGCGTTGTTCTACCAGTGAAATTAAGAACTATGCTTACGGCAGTACGGATAAACAAGGTAAAAAAGTCCTGTTTCCCCGTAGCGGGGCGTCATGGAAACCCATCAGGGAAACCGGGGTGATGGGTTATAGTAAAATTTTTGCAGTTAACTATATCTGTGACTTTGACGGCTTCCCTCTGAAGCGGGATGAGATTATTCAGAATATGAAATACGGCAAGGGCAATGTGGATGGGCTTTATTATTAAGCTGAAATGTAACTGAGCAGTTACGCTGAAAAACTTGATGGAGTGGTAAGTATTGTTACGAAAACATCAATAATGACTATAAAAAAACAATAATTAAACAGAACGAACATTCGATAGACAGGGATGATATCAGTAAAAATGCCCTGAAAGTCCTGTATCGCCTGAAGGATGCTGGTTACCAGGCTTTTCTGGTGGGTGGTGGGGTCAGAGATTTGCTGTTGGGAAAAAAGCCTAAGGATTTTGATGTGGCCACCGATGCCCATCCCGATGAAATCAAGGCCCTGTTTCGCAATTGCCGGCTGATTGGCCGGCGTTTCAGGCTGGCGCATATCCTGTTTGGCCGTGATGTAATTGAAGTGGCCACCTTCAGGGGGCCGCATGAAGGCGGGGCATCCCCTCATGCCGGCAAGAACGAAGAAGGCCGGATTATCCGGGATAATGTCTATGGCTCCCTGGAAGAAGATGCCATACGCCGGGACTTTACCGTTAATGCCCTGTATTACAATATCCGGGATGATTCTATTGTTGATTTCACGGGCGGTATGCAGGATCTGTATAATAAAGTGCTGCGAATGATTGGTGATGTATCAACTCGTTACCGGGAAGACCCGGTGCGTATGCTCAGAGCTGTCCGGTTTGCTGCCAAACTGGATTTTACTATTGAACCCGAAGCACATCAGCTTATTTTTGAACTGAAAGAGCTGCTGGATGGGATCCCCGTTGCCCGGCTGTTTGATGAAACGGTTAAGCTGTTTCAGGGCGGTTATGGTTTAAACTGTTTCAGGCTGCTGCGCCGGTACCAGCTGTTTGAGCTGTTATTCCCCCTGACGGAAACCCTGATAAAAGAGACTGGGGAACAGAATTCAGCAACCTTAAAACTGGTTGAGCAGGCTCTGATTAATACCGATGAGCGCATTGCCCAGGGTAAATCCGTTAATCCGGCATTTTTTATGGCCGTGTTGCTCTGGTATCCTATGCAGGATTATAAAAACCGCTTTATTGAACGGGGGCAGCATGAAGTAGAAGCCCTGATCAGTGCCAGCCGGGAGGTAATTACCCGCCAGCAGGCACATACCTCGATCCCCAAACGCTTCAGTATGATGATGCGGGATATCTGGCATATGCAGAGTCAGCTGCAGCATCCTACTAAAAAAAGAGCCCTGCGTACCCTGACTAATAAACGCTTTCGTGCCGGTTATGATTTTTTACTGCTCAGGGAATCAGTGGGTGAGCATGAACTGAAAACCAGCTGTGATTGGTGGACCGACATCCAGACCCGTTCACCGGAGGAACAGGAACAGATGTGCAGTGAGCTGGGCGGTCCTAAAAAACACCGTGGCTCCCAGAACAGTCGACGCAGAAAAAAGCGAAAAGCAGTAAAATTAACAGTGGAACCAGTATCGGCACAACCGGACAATACCAGGGCATGATTGTATTTATCGGGCTGGGTAGTAATCTCGAACAGCCTAAACAACAGATTTTAAAGGCACTGCAAAACCTGAATAATCTGCCGGAAACGGTTCTGCTGAAAAACTCAGCTCTTTATCAGAGTGCTGCATTAACTCTGCCCGGCAGTGCACCGCAGGATGACTATATTAATGCCGTGGCCAGCCTGGATACCCGCTTAAGTGCAGAGTTATTACTGGCGCAGTTACAGGCTATTGAAAATGCTCAGGGGCGGATAAGAACAGCAAAGTGGGGTGTCAGAACACTGGATCTGGATATTCTGTTATACGGAGATGAAACAGTGACATCTGAGAATTTGACCATTCCCCATGCACAGTTAAAGTTTCGAAACTTTGTCATTCATCCCCTGTTTGAAATTGCCGGCAATATCAATATTCCCGGGTTGGGTTCTCTCGCTCGCCTGGCTGAACAGACCGACTGGGCAGGACTCAGTAAAATTCAGGCTAACTAAACTCAGGTAAAAAGCCATGCATAAAATTACCATTAAAACCCTATTGAAACTCAAACGTGAAGCAGAGCGTTTTGCCTGCTTGACGGCCTATGACGCCAGTTTTGCTAGGGCTCAGGAAGAGGCTGGAGTGGAAGTGATCCTAGTAGGCGATTCTCTTGGGATGGTGGTTAAGGGCCAGGAAACTACCTTGTCAGTGTCTATGGAAGACATGATTTATCACACCAGAAATGTTTCCAGAGTCTGTAAAAAAGCCATGATTATGGCCGATTTGCCCTTTGCTGCCAATGTCAGTGTTGAACAGACATACCTTAATTCTGCCCGCCTGATTGCCGAAGGTGGTGCCCAGATCGTTAAAATTGAGGGTGGTGCTCTGATGCTTGATACTGTTCGCTTTTTATCGGAACGGGGTATTGCGGTCTGCTCCCACCTAGGACTATTGCCTCAGTCGATAAACAAGCAGGGTGGATATCGGATCCAGGGGCGCAATAAAAAAGAAGCGAAACAATTGCTGGCAGATGCCCGAGCCATGGAAGAAGCAGGAAGTGATATTTTACTGCTGGAATGTGTACCGGCAGAGCTGGCGGCTAAAATCACTGAATCTGTCAGTATCCCTGTTATCGGCATTGGTGCCGGTCCTGAATGTGATGGTCAGGTACTGGTCTGTTATGATATGCTGGGTCTGCATCACGGCAGTCCAGCCAGTTTTGTAAAAGATTTTCTGGCCGAAACCCATTCCATTCAACAGGCTTTTAGAGATTATGTGCACCAGGTTAAAACCGGGGAATTCCCAACACCTGAGCACATATTTGAATAAGCCAGCCTCAATACGGATGCGTATAATTGATACACTTTATTTAGCTGAGAACTCATGCAGGTAATTCATACTATCAGGCAGTTACGCGAAGTTATCCAGGCCTTTAAACAGGCGGGTAAAAAAATTGCCTTTGTACCCACCATGGGCAATCTGCATGATGGGCATTTACAACTGGTCAGCATGGCTCAGACAAAGGCTGAAATTGTGGTTTGCAGTATTTTTGTCAATCCCCTACAGTTTGGTGAAGGCGAGGACTTTGATAAATACCCAAAAACCCTTAAGGATGATACCCGGCAATTACAGCAACTGGGCTGTGATATTGTATTTGCGCCTTCCGTTGAAGAAATGTACCCCGGCAGTTCTGTTGCAGGCAAAGCAGGAGCAACACAAAGCCAGATAGTGGTTCCAGGGATCAGCGATATCCTTGAAGGGGCTTCCCGTCCCGGTCATTTTACTGGTGTGGCCACGGTTGTGGGTAAACTGTTTAATATGGTGCAGCCTGATCTGGCAGTTTTCGGGGAAAAAGACTACCAGCAGTTGTTGGTGATCAAACGTTTCGTTAATGAACTCTGCTTCCCTGTAGACATACTGTCCTATCCCATTGTGCGGGAAGAAAACGGTCTGGCTATGAGTTCCAGAAACGGGTATTTAAGTAGCGAGCAAAAACAGCAGGCTTCTGCACTTTACCAGACCCTGCAGGCAATGGCTCAAAAACTTCAGTCCGGCAGCCGGAATTATCAACAGCTTGAGCAGGAAGCTGTTGAACAGCTACAGAAATCTGGTTTTAAGCCTGACTATATACAAATTTGTAATACAGATTTAAGCAAACCCACTTTGGATTCAAAACAATTGGTTATCCTGGCAGCAGTCTGGCTGGGAAAAACCCGCCTTATTGATAATCTTCAGTTGGCACTCTAAATTAAGCCATCTTAACCTGCTAAAGCCGCATGAGCCGTCGCTAATCGTGTTATAGGCACCCGTGGCCCCGAACATGAGACATAGTCCAGCCCAATAGTATGGCAGAACTGGATTGAGTCTGGATGGCCGCCGTGTTCACCGCAGATGCCTATGGAGATATCCTTTCGGGTTTCACGACCCCAGTTAACAGCCAGTTCCATCAGTTTTGCAACGCCTTTTCTGTCCAGCACTTCAAAGGGATTGTCCTGTAGAATGCCGCGCTCATTGTACAGGGGCAGGAACTTGTTTTCTGCGTCTTCGCGGGAGAATGAGAAGGTAGCCTGGTTCAGGTCATTGGTACCGAAGGAGAAAAATTCTGCCACATCAGCCAGTGACTCGGCCCGCATACAGGTACGTACCACTTCCTGCATGGAGCCGAATTTATAGTTCACCTTAAGATTATAGGTGCGCTCCACTTCCTCATGAATACTATCAGCAAACTTTTTAATGAACTTCAGTTCCTGTACCGTTGAAACCTGCGGGATCATAATCTGGGGATAAACTTCCATTCCCTTGGCCACACATTCAGCGGCCGCTTCCAGAATGGCGCGGATCTGCATGGAATAGATTTCCGGGAAGGTGATGCGCAGACGGACGCCGCGATGACTCAGCATAGGGTTGGTTTCATACAGAGCAGGGACTTTTTTCAGGATACTCTGCTTTTTAATAATGGCTTCTTCCACCAGATCAGGGTTTACCATAGTCGGCAGGGGAACTTTATCGGTAACCCGGCGCCCCTCGCCGGTTTCAAGCAGGTTCATGGTATTACACAGGACACTGGCACCGGCTGCCATTTCATGTAAATGCTGCAGCTGTTCAATTTCTTTCTGTAATTGAGGCTCTGAAGGCAAAAACTCGTGAATGGGCGGATCCAGCAGGCGAATAGTCACCTTGCGTGGTGACATTACCTCAAACAGCCCCTTAAAGTCAGCCCGTTGAATAGGCAGCAGGCGATTCAGTGCTTCTTGACGCTGCAGTTTGTTTTCGGCCACAATTATTTCAATCACAATAGGCAGACGTTCAGGATCGTTAAACATCCGTTCGGTCCGGCATAGACCAATACCCATAGCACCGTATTTAATAGCCTTGGCCGCATCGGAAGGGGTATCGGCATTAGCCAAAACCTTGAGTCGGGCCAGCTCATCGGCCCAGCTTAACAGGGTATTCAGCTCGGTAGTAAATTCGGCTTCAACCGTGGCAATTTTGCCCTGATAGACATTGCCGCTGGTGCCGTCAATAGTCAGCCAGTCGCCTTCCTTAATCACCAGATCGCCGATATTGGCCTAGCGCAGGTTAATATCCACCTGTATGCCTTCTGCACCCGCTACACAGGGCTTACCCATGCCCCGGGCCACAACGGCCGCATGGGAAGTTTTCCCGCCGCGACTGGTCAGGATACCCTGGGAAGCAAAAAATCCGTGAATATCTTCAGGTTTGGTTTCTTCCCGTAACAGGATCACCTGAAAGCCTTCCTTGCCTAATTGTTCCGCTTTATCGGCATCAAATATAGCCATACCACTGGCAGCACCGGGAGAAGCCGGTAAGCCCTGGGCAATGGCCTCAATACGCACATTGGGGTCCAGGCGGGGATAAAGCATCTGTTCCAGATGCTGAGGGTTAATGCGCAACAGGGCCTGTTCCTTAGTAAGCAGCCCTTCACGCTCCATTTCAACGGAGGTTCTGACCATTGCAGTAGCATTCATTTTACCATTCCGGGTCTGCAGGCAGTATAAAACACCTCGCTCAATGGTAAATTCAAAGTCCTGAACTTCGCAGTAATGGTTCTCCAGTCTGGAACGCAGTTCTTCCAGTTGTCGGTATATTTCGGGCATTTCACTGGACAGTTGTTCGATGGGCTTGGCGTTCTGATCCCTGCCACCACATCTTCACCCTGGGCATTGGTCAGGTACTCACCGTACAGGAGGTTTTTGCCAGTGCCGGGATTACGGGTAAAGGCGACACCGGTGGCGCAGTCATCACCGCGGTTGCCGAATACCATGGTCACGATATTAACCGCCGTTCCATTGGCCATTTCCGGGGTTATATTAAATTCACGACGGTAATCAATCGCCCGTTTACCCATCCAGGAATTAAATACGGCTTTAATGGCCAGTTCTAACTGTTCATAGGGGTCCTCGGGAAACTCTCTGCCGGTCAGCTGTTTAACAATATTGAGAAATTCATCGCAGACCTGTTGTAAATCATCGGCAGATAAACCAATATCTTCCTGAATACCCTTCTGAGTTTTAATGTCAGCAAAAGCCTCATCAAAAGGTTCATCAACAATACCTAGGGCTACTTTGCCGAATAACTGGATAAAACGTCGATAAGCATCATAGGCAAAACGGGCATCGCCAGTTTGTTCTATTTCACCTTTTAGTGTGTTCCGGTTAAGACCTAGGTTTAAAATCGTATCCATCATACCGGGCATGGACATAGCCGAACCGGAACGTACCGAAACCAGCAGGGGATTATCCGGATCGCCGAATTTTTTGCCGGTTTTCTGTTCCAGATGCTGCATTTGTTCATGAACTTCATCCATCAGGTTTTCCGGCAGTTCACCATTTTCCGAAGCCAGATATTGCAGACAGGTTTCTGTGGTAATAACGAAGCCGGGCGGAACATTAAGACCAATCTGAGTCATCTCACAGAGATTGGCTTCTTTGCCCCCTAGTAAGGCTTTATTTTTGCCATCGCCTTCTTCAAATGCATAGACCTGTTTATTCATTCCGTTTTTCCTTTGGGGTTTTAAATTTTTGGGTTGTTAGATATAAGGTCTTACAGGCGTCCGTAGAGGGTATTCATTTTCCTGGCTATGGCCTGGGTTTCTTCGGTGATCTGTTCCCAGCCGAAGCGCCATTGCCAGTTGCCTTCTATGGTGCCTGGGGTATTCATTCTATGGTCTGCACCCAGTTGCAGTAAATCCTGCAGCGGTAGAACCGCCAGCCTGGAGACGGATGCCATGGTTACGCTCATCAGTACCAGGTTCAGGTTTTCATAAGGGAAGTTAAAATATTCCCGGATAAAGTGCTTTTCGTCCTCAGTTATGGTTTCCAGCCAGGACAGGGTGGTATCGTTATCATGGGTCCCGGTATAAACCACACTGTTTATCTGATGATTGTGAGGCAGGTAAGGGTTAGCGGGTTCACCGGAAAAGGCAAACTGCATAATTTTCATACCCGGCAGATTAAACTGTTCACGCAGAGCTTCAACTTCTTTGGTAATAATACCCAGATCTTCTGCCACCAGTGATAGTTTTGGATAAGCCTGATACAGGGCTTCCAGCAATTGTTCACCAGGGGCTTTGACCCAGTGACCATTTATGGCTGTTTCTTCATGTGCCGGGATCTCCCAGCAGGCTTCAAAGCCTCTGAAATGATCAATACGAATAACATCAAACAATAACTGCTGGGTTTCTATCCGTTCTTTCCACCAGCTGAAATCGGACGCCTCCATGGCATCCCACTGGTAATGAGGATTACCCCAGCGCTGACCTGTTTCGGAAAAATAATCTGGTGGGACACCGGCTACCACTTCCGTTTTACCCTCCTCGTCGAGTTTAAAATACTGACGCTGCGCCCAGACATCGGCACTGTCATGAGCCACAAAGATAGGCAGATCACCAAACAGGTAGATACCTTTGCTATTGGCGTATTCTTTCAGGGCCAGCCATTGAGAGAAAAACAGGTATTGTTCAAACTGGTAAAAAAAGATTTCGTATTTCAGCCGTTCCTGGGCCTTGTTCAGAGCTTTCTTTTTACGCTTTTTTAACGGTTCCGGCCAGTCTATCCAGCTTTTATTGAGGTTTTCCTTTTTCAGAGCGCTGTAGAGGGCGTAGTCATCCAGCCAGAAAGCCTGGTCTTTGATAAACTGTTTAAACTTCCGGCACTCCTCATTATCTTCCTGTTCTTCAGACAGGCGTCTGAAGGTATTAAAGGCGATTAAAATACATTTGGAACGCCCCAGCACATCGGCAAAACAATTATGTAGATCATGTTCTTCCAGCCAACCTTTATCCACCAACCACTGCAGGTCAATCAGGCCGGGGTTTCCAGCATGTACTGACTGCGACTGGTAGGGCGAACCATCACCATGAGTCGGTCCCAGGGGCAAAGTCTGCCAGACACTGAAACCAGAATCATTTAGGAAGTCCACAAAACGATAGGCATCGGCTCCCAGAACACCGGAGCCGTATGAACTGGGAAGCGAGGTAGGATGCAATAAAACGCCAGCACGTCGTTTATCCAGTGGTACACCACAATTATATCGCCTGGTCATAGTTATTCCTGCCCCGGCCGCATAGTACCACCGGCTGCCGGTGACCCGCTGCCATAGGTAAAGACCTGGGTAAGATAGCTTGGAGGCAGTATTCCAAGATATTGATATAATATGGACAGGTTCAGACGAAACAGTGATTCAAAACTACTGACTGAATCCGCTGGATTGTAATCACCGAACCACCAGAACCAGTCAGAGCCTTCACAGACCGCCAGCTGCTGTTCAGCCCGGGCCAGCTGACCATGATCCAGTTCGCCTTTGGCCACCACTTCATCAAAACATTGCTTGGCTTCTATGAGCATATCCCAGCCCCGGTTCTTGGCACGGTCACCTATCCAGGTGGAAAATGAGCCGTAAACCCAGCTACCAGCCACCAGGGAGGGCAGCATGGTGGTTTTTGAATGGCTATTGACACATTCAGCAAAAGTAGTCAGGTCAAAACGCGGATGTTCTGCCAGCCGCTGATATAAGGCCGTCAGGAAATAGTAACCATTTTCAGGGTAATATTCCCAGGCGTTTTCACCGTCAAGAATAATAGAAACCACCCGGCCGGATTGATCTTCCCGATTGTGCAAAATGGTTTCCATGTGTTCAATCAAATTATTAACCGCATCGTCCGCATGCCACTTGGAGTAAGTAAAACCAATCAGATCCGACAGGCCGTCATCACGGAAAAAACAGTTAATCAATCCTTCTTTATCAGACTTATTATCAGCCGCAACATCCTCTGCTTTGTCATCTTTACGCGGTTGTACGGTATAGCCGCGATGTACACCAATATTATTGCACACATCATCAATCATACCAGCCTGACTCAGACTGTTGTTCAGGACACTGCCGCCAGTGGCTACCCACTTGAAACCATATTCTGACAGAATTTCCAGGGTTTCATTACTGACAACTCCTTCTGAGGGCCAGCAGCCCACCGGCTTAAAGCCAAAATGGTTTTTAAAGATATCCAGGCCTTTTTTAATATGCCAGTGAACCCGTTCACGACCACCGGGATATTCAGAATGTTCCGGCAGTGCCACATCGGGCATAGCCTCCCGGGCAGAATTCAGATCCAGCAGCAGAGGGACAATCGGATGAGCATAAGGAGTAACGGATAATTCAATCTGACCGGCCTGTGCCAGGCGGCGGTAGCGATCAATAATCGTATTAAGGATATCGCCAATCACTTCCAGCAATAAATAACGGTCATTGAGCGTATAATCGTTTTCCTTGTATATCAGACGCTTGATGCGAGGATCATTACGCCTGACCGTTTCACCCATCCAGGCCAGATGATACCAGGTGAGCAGATCAAACAGATACTGATCCTCCAGATAAAAAATGGTGTCCTGATTATTGATAAACCATTCTGACATATTGGCCAGTTTCTGGTAAGCAGGAAAACGATCGATTAGCCGTTCCCGGTTGGCTTTTAAACAATCCTGAATGATCTGCAGACGCAAAGGCGGACTGGATGGCAATTTACTGGAGGTCAGGTGAGCCAGCATGGGATCACGCAAGGGGGTGTTATGCTGCAGGAAGTCATTGACCTGGTGTTTATAATCTTCAATCTGTTCAAGCAGGGTCGGGGTGAAATTAACTACCGCACGTGCCCCTTTAACATTTTCCAGATGTTCGACCATATCAATATAGTCTTTAATAACATGCAGATAGGTCCAGGGCAGCTGGAATTCATTTTTTCTGAGATCCCGGTATTCTGGCTGGTGCATGTGCCAGCATATAACAACTTTGAGCTTATCTTCAACAGATGATGTCAATGTTTACTATCCCCTTTAGAGTTAGAGTAGGTTTAAAAATCTGAGTATTAGGTAAAAAGGCTTACTTGTCTATAGTCTTTTCACACTTATCGAACAGTATGCAGTTTGTCGCCGATCATATCCGGGGTCACCAGGACAATACCGGTTTCACTGATCCTGTAATGTTTACGGTCATCCTCGGGATTAACCCCGATTTGAGTACCGGCAGGGATTTTAGTGTCTTTATCAATAACCGCCCGTTTAATAATACAGTTTTGACCGATATTGACATCCGGTAAAATCACCGAGTCTTCCACTAGAGAATAGGAGTTAACCCGGACATTGGAAAACAGCAGGGAGTGGGATATTTTAGCACCGGATATAATACAGCCACCGGAAACCATGGAATCTACCGCCATACCGCGACGATCATCATCGTTAAACACAAACTTAGCCGGAGGCAATTGTTCCTGGTAAGTCCAGATAGGCCACTCCTCATCATACAGGTTCAGTTCCGGCGACACACCAATCAGCTCCTGGTTAGCTTTCCAGAAAGCATCAATGGTTCCGACATCCCTCCAGTATATCTGGTTCTGCTCTTCCTTATTGTTAAAGGAATAGGCAAAGGCACGGTATTTCTTTACAACACTGGGAATAATGTCCTTACCGAAATCCCGGCTGGATTGGCTATTGTCAGCATCTTTAATGAGCTGTTCAATTAAAAAACGGGTATTAAAAATATAAATACCCATAGAAGCCAGTGCCCGCTCGGGATTACCGGGTACATGTTTGGGCTGCTCAGGTTTTTCAGTAAATTCAATAATACGCTTGTTTTCATCAATGGCCATTACCCCGAAGGCTTTGGCTTCTTCAATAGGGACTTCAAAACAGCCTACGGTCAAATCGGCCTCATTTTCACTGTGCTGGGCCAGCATAACGCCATAGTCCATTTTATAGATATGATCACCGGCCAGAACCAGTACGAACTCTGGATTATGGGCACGGATAATGTCCAGGTTCTGGTACAGGGCATCAGCCGTACCTAGGTACCAGTTATCCTTAATCCGCTGCTGGGCCGGCAATAGTTCCACAAATTCACCGAATTCACCCCTGAAATGTCCCCAGCCCTGTTGAATATGGCGGATTAAAGAGTGAGACTTGTACTGGGTCGCGACAGCAATACGGCGGATCCCTGAATTAACACAATTGGACAGGGGGAAGTCAATAATTCGGAACTTACCACCAAAAGGCACACCGGGCTTGGCACGCCAAGCGGTTAATTCTTTAAGACGGGAACCCTGCCCACCAGCCAGAATAATGGCCAGGGTATCACGGGTAAGACGGCTGACATAACGATGGGGATTTTCAATGGACACTGAGGACTCCTGTAACAATCATGCTGACATTAAGAATGTTTAAACCATTCCCTGATTTAATCAATAGATTATGGAACATTTTATAAGAAAATACAGTCTTTTATTCTGAAGAAATGATAAAAAGTTAATTATTTATTATCTCAGGTACAAAAAAAGATAAGCATGATCACAATCAAAGTTCTTATAATCATTCTAAAAAAACAGTTTTCACTTGCGATGAAGCATGATCACCTGCCATTTATCAAATGGCTTATTCATAAAGGACTATTATAATAGTCTGAAATGACAGTATAATGAAAAGATTAAATAAGCTGCTGTCAGATGAATTCTGGCTGTTAACTTTGGTTATTACTGTTCCACCCATGCGGAAGCTGAGTCCATGATAGAGAAATACAAAAAATCACCTGTCCAGGAAGAACTGTCCCGAATTACCGAGGCCAGACATCATGATCCTTTTTCTGTGCTGGGTTTTGACCGGGAACACCAGCTGATCAGAGTGTACCTGCCTTATGCAGAACAGGTAAATCTGATCCTGGATGACCAGCATAAAGCCCCTTTTAAACGTCTGCCTGACAGTGATTTTTTTGAATGGAAAGGTGATATTGACCAGCTGGGCGATCATTACCAGCTTAACTGGATCGATAAAAGCGGCTATGAACACAACCATTACGACCCTTATTGTTTTGAACCGCAGATTTCTGAATTTGATCTGCACCTGTTCAGTGAAGGTAAATTACTGCAGTGCTACAATATTCTGGGAGCCCATGAAAAAGAAGTCGATGGTATAAAAGGCATTTTATTTGCCACCTGGGCGCCCAATGCTGAACGGGTCAGTGTTATTGGTGACTTTAACCAGTGGGATGGCCGCACCAATCCCATGCGGGTGCGTGGAGGCAGTGGGGTCTGGGAATTATTTATTCCCGGTCTGCAGGCCGGCAGTCTGTACAAGTATGAAATTCTTAATCGACACACGGGTGAACTACTGGAAAAAATTGATCCCTATGCCCGCCAGTTTGAACAGAGGCCAGCCACTGCATCCATGACGACAGCCAGACATACCTGGCAATGGCAGGATCAGGACTGGATTAAAAACCGCCAGGAAGATCGCTGGCTGCACAGCCCTATGTCCATTTATGAAATGCACCTGGGCTCCTGGCAGCGTGATGATGAGGGACATTTTCTCAATTACCGGGAAATTGCCCATCGCCTGGTGGATTATCTTGGGCCGCTCGGCTTTACCCATATTGAGCTGATGCCCGTGACTGAACACCCTCTGGATGCTTCCTGGGGTTACCAGGCCACGGGTTATTTTGCCCCCACCAGTCGTTTCGGCTCCATTGATGACTTTAAATATTTTGTCGATTACTGCCACCAGCACGGCTTTGGCATTCTGGTGGACTGGGTTCCGGCACACTTTCCCAAGGACGCTCACGGACTGGCCCGTTACGACGGCAGTGCCCTGTATGAGCATGAAGATCCCCGTCTGGGAGAACATCAGGACTGGGGTACGCTGATTTATAATTTCGGCCGTAACGAAGTTAAAAACTTTCTGTTTGCCAGCGCCCTGTTCTGGATGGATGAATTTCATATTGACGGCCTACGGGTAGATGCCGTGGCATCCATGCTGTACCTGGATTATTCCCGGGAAGACGGTCAGTGGCTGCCCAATAAATACGGCGGTAATGAAAACCTGGAAGCCATTGATTTTCTCAAGGAGCTTAATCACCTGACTTATGTAGAATATCCCGGCACCGTAGTCATTGCTGAAGAATCCACCTCTTGGCCCCAGGTAACCCGTCCCGGCTGGCTGGGCGGACTGGGCTTTACCATGAAGTGGAATATGGGCTGGATGCATGATATTTTAAATTATATGCAGAAGGATCCGGTCTATCGTTACTACCATCACGATCAGCTGACCTTTGGCCTGCTGTATAGTTTTACGGAAAACTTTTTACTGCCCTTTTCTCATGATGAAGTGGTTCACGGCAAAGGTTCCATGCTGGAAAAAATGCCCGGTGATGACTGGCAGAAGTTTGCCAACCTGCGTCTGCTGTACACCTTTATGTTTGCTTATCCCGGTAAAAAGCTGCTGTTTATGGGTTGTGAATTCGGCCAGCGGCGGGAATGGGATTTTAATGGTCAGCTTAGCTGGAATGAACTGGACTCCCCTTATCACTGCGGCGTAAAAGACCTGGTGGCTCAGCTGAACAAATTATACACCGAGGTACCGGCACTGTATTATTACGATTTTGATGCCAAGGGCTTTGACTGGGTAGACTGTCATGATTCAGCCCAGTCAGTCTTAATATTTCAACGCAACGGCCCGGATGACTCGGTTATTATTGCCCTGAACTTCACCCCCATAGTCAGAGAAAACTATCGTATTGGGGTGCCTTTCGGCGGCCATTATGAAGAAATATTAAACTCTGATTCCAGCTGTTATAACGGCTCCAATACCGGCAATGACGACCCCATTGTCAGCGAACCCGTTCCCTGGATGGGCAGAGATCATTCCATCAGTATTACTCTGCCGCCTTTAGCCGGACTGATCATCAAATTAAAATAAGCGCCTGTTAAGGAGACCATTTTGGCAAGCACTCAAAAAAGTAAAACGAAAAATAAAGCAGATCCCGTATCCACCCCGGGAAAAAGCGAAAAAAAGACTGGCAGTAAAGCGAAAAAAACAGCATCTAAAAAAAGTGTCAGTAAGAAAAAAGCCATTAGCGGGAAAAAAGCCGTTAGCGTGAAAAAAAAGACCACCAGCGTAAAGAAAAAATCAGCAGCGGCCCAGACACCACGCTATAAAATTTTATTTATCAGCAGTGAACTGCATCCCTTTGCCAAAACCGGCGGACTGGGCGATGTTTCGGCCAGCTTGCCCAAAGCGCTCAAGGCCATGTACCAGGATATCCGGATTTTAATACCGGCTTATCCTACCGCTATCCAGAAAGCTGAGTCTCTTAAGTACGTGGATCGCATCGAATTACCTGAAAGCGGTTTTCCCGGCGACCTCGATCTGCCCGAAGGCACCCGCAGCGTATCCATCATTGAAACCCGCCTGCCTTCCAGTCATGTTAAGGTATGGATGATTGAAAGTGAGCTATATAATCGTTCCGGCGGTCCCTACCAGGATGAAAATGCTCAGGAATGGCCGGATAATGACAAGCGTTTTGCGCTGTTAAATTATGTCGCCACAGAAATTGCCATGGGCCGCAGCAGCCTCAAATGGCAGCCGGATCTAGTACATGCCAATGACTGGCAGACCGGCCTGACCAGTGCGCTGCTGGAACAGGAATTTATTCACCACCACCGACAGCGCCCTGCTACTGTATTCACTATTCATAATATGGCACATATGGGGGTCTTTTCCCGTAAGCAGTTTGATACACTGCAGCTGCCGGCTTCCCTGTGGGATCATCATGAACTGGAATTTCATGACAATTTTTCCTTTATCAAGGGCGGCCTGGTATTTTCTGACCGGGTCAATACGGTCAGTCCCACCTATGCCAGAGAAATTCAGACCGAGGAATTCGGCTATGGTTTATATGGGCTGCTGACCTATCGTAATGAGCGGCTGTCCGGGATCCTTAACGGCATTGATATGAAGGAATGGGATTCGGCCAAAGATCCCTTAATCAAAAAAAATTATTCCATTAAAACCCTGGCCAATAAACAGGGCAATAAAGCCGCCTTACAGAAACATTTTAATCTGCCACGCAAGAAAAATGTGCTGTTATTAGGTATGGTAGCCCGCCTGGTGTATCAGAAAGGGGTGGATTTATTACTGGAGCATATGCAGGAAATTCTTGAGCTTCCGGTACAGATTGTTATTCTCGGTTCCGGCGATCTGGAACTGGAATCCCGTCTGCATCAGTGGTCTTATAAATACCCTGAACAGCTCCAGGTACAGGTAGGTTATGACGAAGCCCTGTCACATTTAATTGAAGCGGGCAGCGATGCCTTTTTAATGCCTTCCCGGTTTGAGCCCTGTGGACTGAACCAGCTTTACAGCCTGCGTTACGGCACCATCCCCATTGTACGCAAAACCGGCGGACTCGCAGATACGGTGGTTCACGCTTCCAAGGAAAATCTGAACCAAGGTACAGCCACGGGTGTTGTGTTTCATGAAGAGGAAGGTTCCAGTCTGTTTGATGCCGTCAACCTGACCCATTTACTGTTCCAGGATAAAAAACTCTGGAAAAAACTCATGGTTACCGGCATGAAACAGGAGTTTTCCTGGAAGGAAAGTGCTAAACAGTACCTGGAGTTATATGCACAGGCACTGGGCGACAGGGATCAATATAAAAACGGAGTTTATCCGACAGTCCCTGAATAGTATCTATAGGCAATAAAGCTATAGTGCTCTATATTTCTTTTCCTGGGAACGTGGGCAGGATGCACGCACTCCAGGGTTTCTCAATGTCCCATAAAAAATTAATCCATATCACAAATACTATGCTCCAGCTTATTGCGCCAGAACTGATCATTGCTGTCAAACAGTCTGGATGATACTTCCGGTCCCCAGGTGCCGGCAGGATAGGTATGGATATAATCCTGTTCATCCATCCAGGAACGTAGCACCGGATCGACAATCTGCCAGGCCCAGGAGACTTCATAAAACGTAGGAACTGGGACTGCTCACCTTCCATCACTTCCAGCAATAAGGCTTCATAAGCATCTATTTTCTGTGTTTTATCACAACTGCTGGCTTCCAGCTGAGTGGTCTGGGTTTCCAGTTCCAGGCCGGCTTTTTTACCTGCATTTCAATACGCAGAGATTCTTCCGGCTGAATATTCAGGAAAATCCAGTCCGGCTCTATCTGTTCCAGTGCGGTATCCTTAAATAGCTGCTGAGGTGGCCGCTTAAAGCGAATACTCGCCAGAAAGTTATCGGCTTCCATTCTTTTGCCGGTGCGCAGATAAAAGGGTACCCCTTTCCAGCGCCAGTTATCAATATACAACTTCATTGCGGCAAAAGTTTCTGTGGTACTGTTCTGCGCTACATAGCCTTCTTCAAGATAGCCCGGAACCTTTTCACCGTCCACCTGACCAGCAGTGTACTGGGCACGAAAGGCGTGCATATTGACTGCATTACGACTGATAGGGCGAATGGAATGCAGGACTTTTACTTTTTCATCACGCAGAGCATTAGCATCCAGATAGGCTGGTGGCTCCATTGCCACCAGAGCCAGCAGCTGCAGCAGGTGACTCTGGATCATGTCCCGTAGGGCACCGGCTGAATCATAATAGTGGGCACGCCCGGCCACCCCGGCTGTTTCCGCATGAGTGATCTGTACATGGTCAATATAATTGCGGTTCCACAAAGGCTCCAGCAGCAGGTTGGCAAAACGGAAGACTAAAATATTCTGTACCGTATCTTTGCCCAGATAGTGATCAATCCGGTATAACTGTTCTTCCCGGAAATTTTTATGAAGCTGGGTATTCAGCACTTCCGAGCTTTCCAGATCATGCCCAAAGGGCTTTTCAATCACCAGCCGGCAATAACCGTTATCCTCACTGTGCAAACCACTGACGACCAGATTTTTGATGGCAAAATTATAGTCCTGGGGACGAATGGCCAGGTAAAAGATATGATTAGGATGAAACTCCTCACCCTGTTCCAGTCGCTGTTTCATATCTTTAAAAGACTGTTCCTGGCTCAGATCACCTTTCTGAAAATGCAGGCGCTGGCGGAAACGCTGAAAAACGGCTTCATTCAGACCGCCCCGGGCATGTTTTTTTATTTCTTCCAGAACCTGATCGGCCCATTGTTCATCACTCCAGTCTCTGTGCCCAAAGCCCAGTATAGTCACATCTTCCGGCAGGCGGTCCGATGCTTCCAGGTGATACAGGGCCGGCAATAACTTGTTAATACTCAGGTGTCCGGTTACTCCGAAAATAATCAGGGTACAGGGCTGTGTTGGAATATTATCGGTTCTGATATGTGCATTCATATTAAATTCTCTTTATTCTTCAGCCGCCCAGTTATAATGAAAAAATTCTCCACGAGGCTGATCCACCTGTTCAAAGGTGTGCGCAGCAAAATAATCCCTCTGTGCCTGCAGTAAATTGGCCGGTACCGTTTCAGCACGATAACCATCATAAAACGTCAGTGCTGCCGCAAAACCCGGTACCGGGATACCGGATTCCACTGCACGGGCCACCGTTTTCCGCCAGCCGTTCTGAGTATCGCTGATGGCCTGCTGGAAAAAATCATCCAGCAGCAGGCTTTCCAGTTGCGCATTATTGTCATAGGCCTGCTTGATACTGCCCAGAAAACGGCTGCGGATAATACAGCCGCCGCGCCACATCAGGGCAATACCGCCGTAATTGAGGTTCCAGCCGTATTCCACGGCCGCGTGACGCATAAGCATATAGCCCTGGGTATAGGAAATAATTTTAGAGGCATACAGGGTATCATGAACCGCTTCAATATAAGCCGCTTTATCATCCTCATTTAAATTAAACTGCATCTGCGGACCAGCCAGCACTTTAGACGCTTTGACCCGTTCAGATTTCAGGGCCGACAGAAAACGGGCAAACACCGCTTCACCAATCAGGGTCAGCGGAATTCCCAGTTCCAGTGAATTAATAGCCGTCCATTTTCCCGTGCCCTTCTGCTCGGCAGTATCAAGGATTTTATCCACCAGCGGCTGGCCGTCAGAATCTTTAACTCTGAGAATATGACTGGTAATTTCAATCAGATAGGAATTTAATTTACCTTCATTCCAGCGGCTAAATATATCGGCAAT
>JBHNNM010000010.1:0-20715 GCA_048563625.1 Gammaproteobacteria bacterium
CTATGATAGTCTGGATGAGCTGGAACAGAAAGAAAAGCAGTGGAATGACCTGGAAGAAGTATTTAAACAGGCCATTTCCCGCTTAAGCCTGGCTGCAGAAGGCAATAGTAAAAGTCTGGATAATGAGCTTGGGCAGTTGCGTACGGCTCTGCGTAAAGGCAAAAATAACCGGATTATTCGAACCATTCTGGAAAATGTCACCAAGGAAGTGATCAGACTGGACAAGCAGCTTCAATCCGGGCCGACTGGTGATGCTGGCCTGCTGTTAAAAATTATTGAAGGTATGGACCTTAATGGCAAAGCAGAAAAAAAAGCTGCCAGGTTCATAAAAGCATTAAAATCCATAAATCCCCCTGAACAGAAAGAGTTAATAGAGCAGTTCAGTGATTTACTGAACCATGTGATTCAGCAGGCCATTGAAGATGTTCAGAATCATGAACAATCGGAAGGGGGCAAGGCAGGATTTCTGAGTGGTCTGTTTGCACGTTCTAAAGCTGCGGATGATGCTCAATCTGAAACTGTCCATAATGGCACACAGGAGCGTGAAGAACAGGCTGAAGACTCAGAAAAAAAGGATGATAACCAGCATCATGCTTCTTATGATACAGAATCTGAATCCTTACAGGAACTGGATCAGAAACAGCTGACTAGTGTGGTTGCAACGGTGCAAAATGTTCTGGAGTCTATTATCGATGGACTGGATGTGCCCCAGGATATTAAGGAGCAGCTTAAAGACAAGGTTTTTACCGTCAAGCCAACCCGGGAAATTCATGTCCTGCTGGATGATCTGAAGGATATTCTGAAAGGCTATGGTGTGGTTGAACAGGATTGCGATGAATTAATGTCTGAGGTTTCTCAGCATCATGAGTTGCTGATCCGCCTGCTGGAATTTTTACCTCTTGAAGACAGTGTTAAGGCAAAGGCTGAAGAACTCAAAAATAATTTTTTAAATGGTGTCAGTACAGAGCAGTTACCCGATGCTCTGCAGGCCATTGCTGAGCTTATTCATGAGATGCGGCGTAATGTTCAGCAGGAACAGAAAGAGTTTGAAAAATTTCTGAAAAGTCTTACCGGTCGTCTAAAAGAAGTGGATCAATATATGCAAAATAATATAGAGGAACATGAGGCCTCATACCAGAGTGGGATAAAACTGGATGATGCCGTTAAAGATCAGGTTAAAGGGATAGGTGATTCTGTTACGGGACTGAGTACTCTGGAAGAAGTAGAAAATGCGGTACAGAGCCACCTGGATAAAATCATAACACATCTTGATCAGCACCGTGCTGAAGAAGATATTCGTGTAGCCAGAATAAAAGAGCAGAACGAAGTTTTGTCGGGCCGACTGAAAAAACTGGAGTCCCAGAGCAGTGAATTAAGAAAGCAGGTGCTCGAATCACAGAATAAGGCTTTAATAGATTCTCTAACTGAATTGCCAAACCGGATGGCTTATGACCAGCGGATGCAGCAGGAGTATGCACGCTGGAAACGATACCATAACACCCTGTTAATTATGGTCTGGGACATTGACTTTTTTAAACAGGTTAATGATCGATACGGCCATCAGGCAGGTGACAAGGTATTAAAAGTGGTTGCCCAGGTTTTGCAGAAGAACCTCAGAGAAACGGATTTTGTGGCCCGTTTCGGTGGTGAGGAATTCGTCAGTTTAATGCCTGAAACTACTTTAGGCGGCGGTTATAAAGTCGCGGAAAAAATCCGCGGAATCATTGAAAAACTGGAATTTGATTACCGGGGTGATAACGTTAAGGTGACTATTTACTGCGGTATCAGTCTGTTTGTGGAAAATGATACTCCGGATTCTGCCTTTTCCAGGGCTGATAAGGCTCTGTATCAGCCTAAGGAGCAGGGACGTAACCGCTGTATTATTGCCCAAGTGGACAGTCATTGATTGAATTAATCCTCGGCGGTGCCCGCTCCGGTAAAAGCCGGCTGGCAGAGTCACGCATTGCTGAATATTCTCATAATAGCGATGTTCCAGTGGTTTATATTGCAACAGCCACGGACGATGATGATGAAATGAAACAGCGGATTGCCCGGCATAAAAGTCGCAGACCGGAACACTGGATAATTGTCGAAGAACCGATCTACCTGGCCAGTGTGCTTGCCGAGTATAATCGGCCTAATATGCTGATTCTGATTGACTGTTTAACTTTATGGCTAAGTAATCTGCTGTGTCATAGCGACCCCCATCTTTTCTCCGAGCAAAAACATGCTCTGTTAAGCATTCTTCAGGAACATAAAGCCAGTATCTTCCTGGTCAGCAATGAAACCGGACTGGGTGTAGTGCCCATGGGTAAGCTCACCCGACGCTTTGTTGATGAAGCCGGCTGGCTGCATCAGGAACTGGCCAGTATCAGTGACCGGGTGACCCTGGTGATTGCCGGCCTGGAACATTCTTTGAAGTCTCCTGAAGTATCCCTATGACAGACTGGCTGTATCGGACAATAACCCCTCCTGACAGGGATTATCTGCAGCGGGCAGAGCAGCGGCAGATGCAGTTGACCAAGCCTCCGGGATCACTGGGCAGACTGGAATCCCTTGCGGTACGGATCAGCGCACTGCAGAAAACTTTAATACCGGATGTCAGCCAGACCCGAATAATGATTTTTGCCGCTGATCATGGCATTGCTCAAGAAGGCGTATCGGTCTTTCCTCAATCAGTAACGGCACAAATGGTATGCAACTTTTCTGCCGGCGGCGCTGCGATTTCAGTGCTGGCCAGACAGCATAATCTGCCTTTGCAGATAGTTAATCTGGGTCTGATTACTGAACTGGAGTCGTTGCCGGATGTTATAAATTATCCCTTAGGCCCAGGCACAGAAAATTTTCTGCATCAGGATGCCATGTCTCAAAACCAGTTTGAACAGGTGTTTGATTTTGTCAGGCAAAAAGCTGAACAGTTTAAGCAGGAAGATGTAAAATTGTTAATTGCCGGTGAAATGGGTATTGCCAATACTACGACTGCTACAGCACTGGTTTGTGCTCTGGAAAATTTACAGCCAGAACAGATTGCCGGAAAAGGGACGGGACTTGATGATGCTGGTCTGAAACATAAAATCAGTGTAATTAATCAGGGACTGGACTGGCATAAGCACCAGCTCAGCAGAGCCGAGGAAATACTAAGGGTGCTGGGCGGTTTTGAAATTGCTGCCCTGTGTGCTGCCTACCTGGCCTGTGCACAACAGGGGATTATTTCTCTAGTGGATGGTTTTATCTGCACCGTAGCGGCATTATTTGCCATACGCATTAACCCGGCCTGTCAGGAGTGGCTGATTTTTTCTCACCTGTCTGATGAGGCTGGCCATAAAAAAGTGCTGGATTTACTGGATGCACAGACTTTGCTGGATTTAAATCTGCGCCTTGGAGAAGCCAGCGGTGCAGCTTTAGCCTGGCCACTCATCCAGTCTGCCTGTTTACTACACAATCAAATGGCCACCTTTGAAAGCGCCTCAGTCAGTAATCAAAGTGAAAAAAGAAAATAACAAAGAGTGAAACCTAAACTATTTTACCTGTTACGTCATGGCCGGACAGAAGACACAGACAGTCTGCAGGACCGGCCGGTTTTTCGGGGCAGAACCGATACGCCCCTGACCCGGGAAGGCTGGCAGCAAATGCAGCAGGTTGCCGAAGCACTGGATATTCAACAGGTGTTCAGCTCATCATTACAGCGTTGTGCTGCTTTTGCACAACACTATTCAAATCAGAAGCAGATACCCTGTTACATAGAATCTGCATTGCAGGAGCTGGATTTTGGCCAATGGGATGGCCGGGCCATTGATGAGATCCAGCAGACAGAAGCTCAGGCATTGCATAATTTCTGGTCTGATCCGCTAAGTTATGCTCCGCCTGAAGGTGAAATGCTGGCGGATTTTAATCAGCGTGTTATTGAGTGCTGGCAGAAAATTATTCAGGAAGAGACCATACAGAACAGTCTGCTGGTGATCCACGGGGGAGTGCAGAAAGTGATTCTGGCTCATATTCTGGAAATGCCCCTAACCGCCATACATAATATAGAAGTGCCTTACGCCTGTTGTTCTGCAATTAAGGTTTATTATAATGGTGATGAAACCAAAGCAACGCTTAAACAGCATGGTTAGCCGGTATGAATAATCCACTGCGTTCTTTTTTTATTGCCCTGAGTTTTTTAACACGGATCCCGGTGCCTTTAAAAGGTGATGTCAGCCAGCAGGAAATTGGTCAGTCCATGCTGTTTTATCCGCTGGTGGGACTACTGATTGGTTGTATACTCTGGCTGACAATGCAGCTGTTATGGTTTCTGTCCAGTGGTTTCCCGGCGGATGTTATGGCGGCGGTTGTGCTGACTCTATGGGTTTTAATTAGCGGAGGTCTGCACCTGGACGGCCTGGCCGATACCGCCGATGCCTGGGTGGGTGGACAGCACAGCCGCAGTCGTACCCTGGAGATTATGAAAGACCCCTACTGTGGTCCCATAGGTGTGGCTGTGGTGGTGCTGGTGTTGCTATTGAAATGGAGTGCGCTGAGTTATTTATTTAAAAGCGGACAAAGTGCCTTTATTCTGGTGCTGCCCATGTTTTCCCGGGCCGTGATACTGGCTCTGTTTATGTCGACTGAATATGTACGTGAATCCGGTCTGGGCTCGGCCATTCTGGAAGAAATGCCGGATCAGAAAGCCCTGTGGAGTGTGTTAAGCATCAGTCTGCTGCTGAGTCTTGTTGTTGCCGGTTTCTGGGCATTGCTGCTGGCGTTTGCGGCACTCTATGGTTTGAGAGCTATGATGCTAAAACGGATTGGCGGTATGACAGGGGATACGATTGGTGCCTGTGTGGAAATCGCGGAAGCTGCGGCTTTAATTGGTATAGTACTTTAAACCTGGATAATATTGATAAGCGACTCCCAGTTCCTTCTCCCTCAGGGAGAAGGTTAGGATGAGGGCATTATGTTTTAAGGCCGTTATTTACAATGTCCCATTTAACATTTTTAAAACCGGCCCGGAACGTTCAGTCACTTCTATGCGGCAGATCCTGCCGTTTTCCACGGCAACCTACCGGTTCACTATAAAGAATATGGGCAATAACCGCCCGTATAACCCCGGCATGGGCAACAATTAAAATATGTTTGCCATGATGTTTACAGAGAATTTTCTTCCAGCTCTGTACTACCCGGTTAATAAAATCTTCCAGGTGTTCACTGCCTTCAGGGCGATTGTTCATGGGGTCATGATAGAAGCTTAAAAACTCTTCCCGATCAATCTCATTGGCATCCTTACCTTCCCAGCTGCCGAAACCCACTTCTTTAAGGTTATCCATTATTTCTAGGGGAATATTATGGCGCTGGTGCAGTTCCCTGGCAAATTCACTGCAGCGCAGCAGGGGAGAGCTGATGATCACATCCCATAAATTATAATCCCCTACACACTCACGCATCTGCTGCAAGCCTCGTTCAGACAGGGGGTGGTCAATGCTGTGGCCGCGATGCATTTTACCGCCCACCGGACTGCCATGGCGGATCAGATCAATAATCATTATTCAGGTTCCGTTAGATGGTTTTATAGAATTCTGCTGCCGGTTCTGTTTGAGACAATAGTGGTAGAAATCATCAGCAGGTAGGGGCTGACTGTAATAATAGCCCTGTATCATGTCACAGCCGTTCTGTTTCAGGAAGTTTAACTGGCGTATGGTTTCACACCTTCGGCAATAACCTTCAGGTTAAAGTTATGGGCCAGGTCAATAATTGCGTTGGTCAGAATGGCATCATCCTTATCTTGGGTAATATCATGGATAAAGGACTTATCAATTTTTAAAATATCCACAGGGAACTGTTTTAAATAACACAGTGAGGAATAACCGGTACCAAAATCATCAATAGACAGGTTGACCCCCAGTTCACGGAATTTTTCCAGGGCATTATTGGAACGGCTGGAGTTTTCAATTAACAGGCTTTCAGTCATTTCCAAGGTCAGAGAATGACTGGGCAAAGAAATTTCAGTTAACAGTTCGCTGAGCAGTTTAATTAAAATATTGGATTCCAGTTGCCTTGAAGAAATATTGACTGCTACAGAAAATAGCTGCAGACCATCTTTTAACCATAGTTTCATCTGGCTGACAGCAGTGCGTAACACCCATTCTCCCAGCTGGATAATAAAGCCGGTTTCTTCGGCCAGATGAATAAATTTATCCGGTGCAATACGACCCAGTTCCGGATGCTGCCAGCGTATCAGGGCTTCGGCATGAACAACCTGATTGCTCTGGCTATCGATAATGGGCTGGTATTCCAGTACAAATTCATTGCGTGCCAGGGCATTACGCATATCTTTTTCAAGCTGCAGGCGGTTTTTCATTTCCTGATTCATTTCTTCGGTATAGAAACGATAGGTATTTCTACCTGCTTCCTTGGCCTGGTACATAGCCATATCAGCATTACTTAACATCTGGGTTGAATTTCTGGCATCATCAGGATAAACCGTAATACCGATACTGCCGCTAATAAAGATTTCGTGTTCCTTAATCTGGAAGACTTCCTCCAGTTTTTTAATAATATGGATGGCCACACTGGCGTCATCGTGTGTACTGGAAATTTCCTGCAGAATAATGGTAAATTCATCTCCGCCCAGTCGGGAGGCAGTATCAATTTTGCGAATACAGCTGGACAGGCGTTCGGCCACAGCCACCAGCAGGGCATCACCCACATCATCTCCCAGAGTGTCATTAACGTCCTTGAACTTGTCCAGGTCGATAAACAGCAGAGCACAAAGTGTTGAATCACGTCTGGCATGCTGGATAGCCTGAGCCAGGCGATCTAGGAACAGGGTACGATTAGGCAGACGGGTCAGGGCATCGTAGTTTGCCTGCCAGATAATTTTTTCTTCCAGTTTAACCTGGTCACTGATATCAATACGCACACAGGCGGTACCGCCGGAAGATGTTTTACTGTCACTGGTCAGGAAGCAGCGACCATCGGTAAGGTATTCCAGTTCTTTGGTATGGCCTTCCAGATCATTGCTGGTATGTAAACGGGGGATATTATTGTTTTTAAACTGGCCGAGTTCTTCTGCAGCAGCCATCAGTTCGTTGTAGCTGATACCCTCCCTGATCTGTTTCCTGATTTTGGGATAAAATAGTTCAAACTGACGGTTCCACAGCACCAGTTTATCCTCTGCATCAAACAGGGCAAAGGCTTTGTTAATGTTTTCTATAGCATCATACAGTCTGGCATGGTTAATCTTGGCTCGTATATGGGCCTTTTTAAGGTTCTGCATAACATAACCAAGACTGATAAATAACAGGGCTGAGAGAATAATGAGCACCAGGTTAATAATATAGGAATTTTTGGTCTGTTCTGTAAAATAGTTAGTATGGATAGTCTGCAACCGGGACAGTTCTTTATTAAGGCCTATTTTTTCATAGGTACGCAGCATATTCTCCATCTGGTTTTTCATTCTCAGATTGGCCTGAATATGGGACAGGATATTGTTGAGATCTTTCTGGTAGACATGATCAGAAAGCCCTTCAAGTTCCGCAATTTTTTCTTCCAGTATTTGTTTTTTATCATGACGGGGAAAAATATTGTAATCCAGTAACACACCGAATAACTGGTTGATTTTAAAACGCAGGTCTTCCGGATCGTGCCTGGAAGCGGTAATTTTATGGCTTAATTCATTAATGACTGTAGGCAGGTATTGCAGGGTATTTTTGATACTGGAAGAAAGTGATTTTATGCGTTCCAGGTGACGCTCTTTTCGGGTACTGTTTTGTATGTATTGCTGTAGTACAGTTTTAAATTCAGGCGCCTCCTGGGAAAACCTGGCCGTCTGTTCAGTTATTTCATGCTGCAGGGTATCGATGCGGGTGCTGGACTGTGCCAGAGCATCATAGTTGGAGGAATAAAAAGACAGGTTCAGAAGTAAATCCCGGTCAATACGGGCATCCAGTTCCTTGAGCTGTTCCAGCTTATGCTGGATCAGGTCATATTCTTCTAATTGCTGATTGCGTTTATAGAGTACTGAAACCACGGTGGCCGTAACCACAAAAAACAGCAGATAAGTGATAAGTGCGTACTGTTCTTTTTTCATAAGCTTATTCGGCCGCTGACTGAGTCAGCTCTTTATGCTCACCGACCAGAGTTTTCAGAAAGGCAATAACCTTCTGCACATCCTCTGCAGAGATTTCTCTGCCCAGCTGATAGCGGGCCATTTTATTAATGGCCTGTTCCAGGCTGCTAACGGAACCATCATGAAAATAGGGTGCGGTCAGAACCACCAGCCTGAGACTGGGTGCCTTAAAGGTAAACTTGTCATAATCATCATGGGTGACGTTGTAGCGACCCAGGTCGGCTTTGGTAATCGGGGTGCCGCGCTCTTCAAAATAGTCAGCCATGACCCCCATTTTCTGGTACATGTTACCACCCACATTAGCGCCCTGATGACAGGCGGTACAACCGTAGGATTTAAATATCTGGTAACCTTCACGTGCCTGTAATGATATGGCATTTTTATCACCGGCCAGGAAGCGATCAAAAGGGGAATTCACGGTGGTCAGTGACTGTTCATAAGTGGCTATGGCATTAATCAGACTACCTGCTTCAAGTTTATCACCATAAATTTTCCTGTAACGGCGCATAAAATCTTTATCCCGACCCAGCTTGCGGATAATATCAGGCCAGTTGGCAGCCATTTCCAGCGGATTTTAAACGGGGCCGCTGACCTGTTCGATCAGGTTAGAAGCTCGGCCATCCCAGAACTGGGCCAGGTTAAGATGGGTGTTATAAACGGTGGGGGTATTAATTTTGCCTGTGGCGCCGTTGACGCCAATAGAAAACTGCAGGTTATCTGTACCGCCGTGAGCCAGATTATGACAGCTGGAGCAGCTGATGGAATTATCCTTCGACAGACGTTTATCAAAAAACAGGCTGCGCCCCAGAGTGATTTTTTCAGGATCAAGGCCTTCGTGAATATGCAGGGGCTGAATGGGTTCATCAGAAAGTGTTTCTGAAGGGATCAGGCGAGTATGGTTCGCCTGTGCATTAACTGAAAAAAACAGGCTGTTGTAAATGCTAACAAGTAATACAAAGATCAGGATTTTAAAGGTCTGAGCCGAAACTGCTGCTTTCATTGGTTATTCCAGGTAAATAATAACGCCTTGAATTTTGAGTATAGACTATTATGTGGAAAAATCTGTAAGCAGTTAGCAAAAAAATTGTTTTTTTCCTGATTTATATTACTTGGTTAATGCCATAAATAACTGAGGCAGTTTTTCCGGCAGTTTTTCTACATGATCGATGACGGTATAACCATTTTTGCCGAAGATATCACCAATATACTCATCGGCTTTCTGGTCCAGGCTGATGCAGTGAGTGTGGATATTTTTACTGGACAGCTCTTCTACCGCTTTACGGGTATCCTCAATTAACAGGCGCTCATCATCCACATCAATATCCGAAGGTTCACCATCGGTCATTATCAGCAGTAACTTCTTGTCTGCCGGCTGATTTTCCAGGTAATGGGCGGCATGACGGATGGGTGCACCCATACGGGTAGAAAAACCAGCTTCCATGGCGGACAGGCGTCCCTTAACTTCATCATCCCAGTGTTCACTATAACCTTTAATGTGCAGATAACGGACATTATGGCGGGTATCAGAATGGAAGCCGGCAATGGCAAAGGGATCATTTAACTGTTCAATGGTTAAAGCCAGTAATGAGACGGCTTCACGGCTCAGTTCCAGCAGTGACAGTTCACTGCCTTCAGGTTCTTCATGTAAGGATGCGGACAGGTCCAGCAGCAGCATAACTGCAATATCACGACCGTCATTACGATGGCTCATATTAATTCGTGGATCCGGGGTATGCCCACTCTTAAAGTCAATCAGGGAACGGATTGCCACATCCAGATCCAGTTCAGAACCGTCTTCCTGGTAGCGAATACGTACCATTTGCTGGGGTTTTAACAGTTCCAGCAGCTTTTTCAGGCGTTTGGCCAGAGCATCGTGTTTGGCCAGGATCTGATCAATTTTTTCAGGGCTGCCCTTATAGTGTAGTTTTTCATACAGGCTGACCCAGTCCGGACGATAGGTTTTGGTGTTGTAATCCCATTCCGGATAATGGCGCGGCGGCAGCTTGTCCACCTCGTGTTCATCGCGTTCAAACTGTTTTTTATCGTCAAAGGCTTCTTCTTCATCGCCTTCTTCAATAAACATCCACATATGGCGGTTATCATCACGATAATCTACTTCAGTGTAATCAAAAGTTACATTAGGGAAGGAGTCACTGGCCTGTTTGGTACGGGCAATAAAGGAGATCCCTAACTGAACCATGTCTTTGGTAGTGGTGTTGCCCTGAGTCATAACTTCATGAAAATGGCCAATAAAGTCATTTATTGCTTCATTTTTATAGCCGTGGTTCGGATCCAGCAGGCCGTGGGACAGCATAGCCAGGCGATAGCGCAGACAGGAATTATGTTCTTCATCGCAGAAACCTTCTGGCGGCACCGGATGCAGAGCCATAAATATACGGCGCAGACCAGGGTATTTTTTAATGCTCAGGTATTCCACCCGGGCATCTTCAAATACTTCGATAGCAATACGCTGAAAAGGGCTGAAGTTATCTGCAAAAACCGCTTCTGTCCAACGTCTGTGGGCGGCAATATGAGCAATGGTGGCACGATAGCGATCAATACCGCGGATGTCGTCCTTGTCGTCATAGACATCAGGAATTCGAATACCCAGGCTGTCATAATAGGGTACCGGTTTGCGCAGTTCATCCCAGCCCATAGAATAGGGCACAAAATGGTCGCTGTCTTCCCACAGGCTTTTCAGGTATAAGTTGAGTTTACGTTCATTATCAGAAAACAGGGTACCATGACGTTCACGCTGTAATACCGCACGACTATCGGCAGACTGCAGACTGAAATAATCTTTCTGACGCTCCGGGTGGTTGCGGTAGTTATCTGCACCGTACTGCACCCAGTTACGCAGTCCTTCAATGGAAAGCTGACTCAGGAGGTAAGGGGCATGTTCCATAAATTCCGGCAGACCGGTACTGGGAATGGTGTCAATATGACCATGAATAGAGCGGGTAGTGTTTTTCATCATATCAAAGACTACATCGATATAATGCTGAAACTGTTCTGCACTACCCAGGCGGCGGGCCGCTTCCGGAAGTGACTGCAAAAACGGCAGAATGGCTTTACCATTGGGGGTACGTGAGATGTCCCAGACACATTTGGAGATGATATTGAGCATGGTTTCGTCAGTATGGCGAAGAATCTGCGGCAGTTCCTCCATATAGACCAGTACCGGCTCAAAACCACGACCAATCATACACACTAATGAGGCACCAGACAGGTAGTCTTTTACCCCCTGTTCACTAAAGCTCAGCAGTGCTTCTTCCAGACAGTCGTCAAAGACATTATCAATCTGTTCAAAGCTGCATTTTAACTGGACGCGGTAACTTTCCAGTATGGTCATGGTTTCAGTATCAGTCATTACTTATGCTCACCGATTTTTAATAATTTAGCTATTCTGGCTGTTTATTTACAATCAGGCAAAAACACTGTCAATAGCATGATCCAGCGTATCACGGATATCAACATCATCAGTAATAGGGCGAACCAGAGCCATACGGCAGGCTGATTTAGGTGCGATACCCTTGTTCATCAGGTTGGCTGCATAAACCAGCAGACGGGTAGAGATACCTTCATCCAGACCATGGCCTTTCAGGTTCCGGGCTGCATGGGCAATTTTAACCAGTTTGGCGGAGGTGTCCGCATCAATGCCGGCTTCCTGCTCCACAATGCTGGCTTCAACCGATGCGGTTGGGTAGTCAAATTCCAAGGCAGAAAAGCGCTGCTTGGTGGATTGTTTTAAATCCTTCATCAGGCTCTGATAACCGGGGTTATAGGAAATCACCAGCTGAAAATCAGGATGAGCTTCAACCATTTCCCCTTTTTTGTCCAGCGGCAGATTGCTGCGATGGTCAGTCAGAGGGTGAATTACAACAGTGGTATCCTGACGGGCTTCAACCACTTCATCAAGATAACAGATGGCGCCGATACGGGCAGCGGTGGTCAGCGGGCCGTCCACCCAGCGAGTACCGTTGGCATCAAGCAGGTAACGACCTACCAGATCAGGCGCGGTCATGTCTTCATTACAGGCAACGGTGATCAGGGGTTTGCCCAGTTTCCATGCCATGTGTTCAACAAAGCGGGATTTACCGCAGCCAGTAGGGCCTTTAATCATGACCGGAAGACGCGCATCATAGGCGGCTCTGTATAATTCAATTTCATCTTCCTGCGGCTTGTAGAAGGGTTCGGTGGTTATTTTGTATTGTTCAATATCTTGATCGCTCATGGTCTTTTCCTGATGGGCAGTTTTATTGCCGAATAATTTTATTTCATCTATCTCCGCATCTGCTATCCAGTAAGCCTTGTTGACGTTTCAGAAGGCTTACTGGACAGCAGATGCTCTACGGAGAAATGCGTTTAAAATTATTTGGCAATAACACTGATTTTTTAGTGTTTATTAAGGTTTTATAGACAACAAAGCCCCTGAAAACAGAGGCTTTGTCCGCTTAATTAAGCATACTCAAGTAATGGTTTACTTGTGAACGCCTAACTTGTCTCTCCAGCCTGGGTACAGAGCGTCTGCATCGTGTTCGAAAGATTCGAAGGCACGGGCAAATTCTTTATGCTCTTTAGCGTACTCAATTGGGTCAGCACCTTGCTTCCAGCAGTCATAAGCCTGACGCAGGGAAATCGCACCTGCCGCAGGGCTGTCGATATGACCATAAGAACCACCGCCAGAGGTGTTAATGACGTTACCGTGCCCCAAGTTTTCAAAGAAGCCTGGCAGACGCAGTGCGTTCATACCACCGGAGATAATTGGAGTAGTAGGCTTCATACCATACCATTTCTGGTGGTATACAGGACCCTGACACTCGTCACGTTCAATCATATAAGCAATAATCTTGTCAGAAGCATCACCTTCCATCTTACCATAACCCATAGTACCTACGTGGATACCTGAAGCACCCATCAGACGAGACATCTTGGCCAGGATGTACGCAGTATAACCACGCTTGGAAGAAGGAGAAGTAACTGCACCGTGACCGGCACGATGATAATGCAGATACTGGTTAGGATAGTTACGACGTGCAGTAGTAACCATAGCTGGACCACCCACATAACCGTCAACCAGGAAAGCAACCTTGTCTGCATCAGGACCAAATGTTTCCAGAACAAAGTCGGCACGGGCACACATTTCATGGTGATCGTCAGCAGTGATGTTAGCAGAGAATAATTTAGCCTCGCCGGTTTCATCCTGGGCACGCTTCATAGCATCATAAACCAGAGGAATGACTTTCTTCATAGGACAGAAGACCTGGTTGCCCTGAGGTTCATCGTTCTTGATAAAGTCACCACCCAGCCAGAACTGGTAAGCCGCTTCAGCAAATGGCTCAGGACGCAGACCTAATTTAGGCTTAATAATGGTACCGGCAATATAACCACCGTTTTCAATTGGACGCCCCAGAATACGCCACATATCAGAAATGTCTTTAGCAGGACCATCAAACAACTGCAGCATGCGTGGTGGTACATAAAAGTCAAACATCTGAGCGTTCTTGATGTCACCCATGCCCTGGTTATTACCAATAGTCAGAGTCAGGAAGGAAACGATCATGGCACGACCGTCAATAACGTTACGGTCAAACAGCTCGTTAGGGTATGCAATTTTCATGATGCCTTTGGCTTCATCAATTTCATAAACCAGAGCATCAACACCTTTGGTGAAGTCATCAGTAGTGGATACTTCAACATTGGTACCAGTTGAAGATTCAGCAGCAAAGTGAGCCGCTGCTTCCAGGTAACCATAACCTTCTGCAGGTTCCATAGTATAAGCAACCAGGATGTGCTTGCCGCCAGCTAATAATTCTTCTTCTTTCAGACTTAAATCGGAGTAACGATTTGTTTGGTCTAATAATGCCATTTGTCCGTTTCCTTTAAATGGGGGTTAAAATTTGGTTGTGAGAGGCCTGATTTGTGAATGGAGGAATTTACAAATGAAGTACCCTTACAAACTGTGTAGGGAAATATAATGTAAAACTACTATAAAGTAAAACTTTATTTTTTGATTGTTACCATAAGCTATTGCTTATGATATATTAGGTTTTAGATAAAAATAGTGGAAAAAAGATAATATGAACCTTACTTTTCGACAACTTAAAGTATTTGAGGTGGTTGCCCGACGCCTTAATTTTACCAGTGCCGCTAAGGAGCTGCATTTATCCCAGCCGGCTGTCTCCATGCAGATTAAACAGCTGGAAGAGCAGGCCAATACCCCGTTAATAGAAAAGCTCGGTAAAAAGCTTTACCTGACAGAAGTCGGCAATGAAATGTATAACTACGCCCGCAGCACCATGCAGCAGCTGCTGGATCTGGAAGAAACCATTAGCCAGATGAAAAGCCTGCACAAAGGGCATTTAAAACTGGCGGTAGCCAGTACCGCTAACCATTTTGTGATCCGCATGCTGGCCCGCTTTGCCAAGGTATATCCTAAAATCAGCATTTCTCTGGATGTTATTAACCGCAGTACGCTGCTGGAACTGTTGGAGAAAAATGAGTGTGATCTGGTTGTTATGGGCCGCCCCCCGGAAGGGCATAATCTGACCGCCCGGCCCTTTCTGGAAAACCCTTTAGTGGTGGTGGCTCATCCGAAGCATTATCTGGTGCGGGAAAAAAAGGTAAGTTTAAAGGAACTGGCTCGTGAGGAATTTGTGATCCGGGAACAGGGCTCTGGTACCCGCAGTGCTGTGGAACGGTTTTTTAAAGAGCATAATCTAAAGTTTAAGACCAAGATGGATATGAGTAATAACCGGGCTATTAAACATGCGGCGGAAGAAGGCCTGGGCCTGGCGATTGTCTCCCTGCATACCCTGGAAATTGAACTGCGGGCAAAGACGCTTAATATCATTAATGTAGAAGGCTTTCCAATCTACCGTCACTGGTATGTAGTACAGCGTGAGGGAAAGCGCCTGTCACCTATTGCGAAGGTATTTAAAGGCTATATAATGCAGGAAGCAGATGGCCTGATTAAAGATTTTAATTTGCCTATAGGTGAATAGTAGCCAGGTTCAAAAGGACTGCTGTAAGCAGAAAATATAAAAAATAAAACTAGGAAAACGTTTTTATGATCATCCCAGTAATCTTGTCCGGCGGTTCAGGTTCACGTTTATGGCCTATGTCTAGGGAGCTGAATCCCAAGCAGTTTCTCTCCCTGTATGGCGAACAGACCATGCTGCAGGAAACCATGACCCGTCTGGAAGGTGTGCCTGAACTGGTGGCACCGGTTATTGTCTGTAATGAGGAACATCGTTTTCTGGTGGCCCAGCAGATGCAGGATATCGGGGTGGTCGTGGACAAGATCATTCTGGAGCCGGTGGGGCGAAATACCGCTCCGGCCATTTGTGCGGCAGCGGAATATATTCAGAGTAAAAAAGATTCAGCCGATGATGTCATGCTGGTGCTGTCAGCGGATCATGTCATTAAAAATACCCAGGCTTTTCACAAGGTCATAACAGAAGGCTACGCTATTGCTCAGCAGGGGCAGCTGGTGACTTTCGGTATTGTGCCGCATAAGGCTGAAACCGGTTATGGCTATATTAAGCGCGACGGGAAACTGGAAGGGCGGGAGGCCTGGAAGGTTGCTCAGTTTGTTGAGAAACCGGATCAGGCTACGGCCCAGACCTATCTGGACAGCGATGAATATTACTGGAACAGCGGTATGTTTATGTTTCAGGCTCAGAACATTATTCAGGAACTGGATCACTACGCCCACGATATTGTGGCGGCTGTTCACCAGGCAGTACTGCATGGCGGCAGTGATCTGGACTTCTGTCGTCTGAATGTGGACGATTTTACCGCCTCCCCTTCGGACTCCATTGACTATGCGGTTATGGAAAAAACTGATAAAGCTGTGGTACTGCCACTGGATGCCCAGTGGAATGATGTGGGTGCCTGGTCGGCCCTGTGGGAAATTAATGAGCAGGACAGTGACGGTAATGTACTGCACGGGGATGTGCTGAAAGTGGATCTCAGCAACAGCTATGTGCATGCAGAAGAACGTATGATTGCAGTGGTCGGCATGGATAATTGTGTGGTAGTGGAAACGGCTGATGCGGTGCTGGTGGCGGATAAAACCCGGGCGCAGGATGTTAAGGAAATTGTTAACCAGCTTAAGGAAGGCAAGCGCGAAGAAGCCCTGCTGCATCAGCGGGTATACCGACCCTGGGGCAGTTACGAAACGCTGGTGGAAATGGAACGTTTTAAGGTTAAGCGTATTATCGTCAATCCCGGTGCCCAGTTATCTCTGCAGATGCATCATCACCGGGCAGAACACTGGGTGGTGGTTAAGGGTACGGCCAAAATTCTGTGTGGTGAAAAAGAATTTGTTATGACGGAAGATCAGTCTAATTATATTCCTTTAGGTACTCAGCATCGTCTGGAAAACCCGGGTGTTATCCCGCTGGAAATCATTGAAATTCAGACCGGCAGTTATCTGGGTGAAGATGATATTGTACGCTTTGAAGATACCTATGGACGTACTGATGTACACTCCCGCCTGGATTCAAAAAAAGATTCAAAATAATGCAGACAACGATTAACGATTTAATGGCTCAAAGTCAGGTTGGCTTTGGTACCAGCGGTGCCAGAGGTCTGGTTAAGGATATGACAGAGCGAGTCTGTTATGCCTATACTCTGGGATTTATCCAGTATTTAAAACAGACCCAGCAACTGACTGAGAATACTCCCATAGCGCTGGCGGGCGATCTGCGTGACAGCACCCTGGCCATTTTAAATGCCTGTGCCAGAGCCATTAACGACAGTGGTATTAAGGTCATAAACACCGGTTTTATTCCAACTCCGGCGGTGGCTCTTTACGGTTTGCAGCATCAGTGCCCGGTTATTATGGTCACCGGCAGTCATATTCCTGATGACCGGAACGGCATCAAGTTTTATAAGCTGGAGGGGGAAATCCTCAAAGAGGATGAACGATTAATTAAAGAGCAGCTTATAGAATTACCCGATGCTATGTTTAATGAGCAGGGGCAGTTTTCTGAACTGCTGGATGCCTTGGGTGAAGTGGATAATACGGCTCAGGATGAATATATTGAACGTTACCAGCAACTGTTTTCGGTTAATACTGATAGCGGAGAAAAAGCCCTTAGCGGATTAAAAGTAGGGGTTTATCAGCACAGCGGTGTAGCCAGGGATATTCTGCCCGATCTGCTTGAACATCTGGGTGCCGAAGTTATAAAACTGGGTTATTCACAGCAGTTTATTCCTGTCGATACAGAAGCAGTACGGGAAGAAGATGTACGGCTGGCCCGGCAGTGGGAGCAGGAATTTCAATTGGATGCCATTGTGTCTACTGATGGTGATGCTGATCGACCACTGATTGCGGATGAAACCGGCCGTTGGCTCAGAGGGGATATTGCCGGTTTATTATGTGCCCGTTATCTGCACATTGAACATCTGGTAACGCCGGTCAGTTCTAATACCTGTGCGGAAAAATCCGGGGAATTTGCAGATATCAAACGTACCCGAATTGGTTCACCCTATGTTATTGAAGCTATGAATCAATATGTGAAAGACCACTGTGCTGCGGTGGCCGGATACGAGGCTAATGGCGGTTTTCTGCTGGCCACGCCAGTACGTCGGAATGATTATCTATTATCACCCCTGCCGACCCGGGATGCTGTAGTGGTGTTATTAAGCCTGCTCTATGCCGCTGTTGAAAGTCAGTGCAGTCTGTCTGAACTAAGCGCACAATTACCCCAGCGATTTACCTATAGTGCCCGTTTAAAAAACTTTGCAACTAAAACCAGTCAGCAATTGCTGGAAAAATACACCCGCGGCAGTTATGAGCAGAATAAAGCGGTAATAGAGACAGACTTTCCGGTCCTAATTGAAAAACTGGGCCATATCAGCGCTATTGATACCACCGATGGCTTGCGTATAAGCTTTGAAAATGAGGACATTATTCATTTCCGCCCTTCGGGTAATGCACCGGAGTTTCGTTGTTATAGTGAGTCCGGCACTGAAGCTAATGCCGCAGAGATTAACCGCATTGCGCTGCAGCGGGTTCAGGAACTCGGTTAAACTGAGCCGAAAAGCTCTGGAATCATTCTAATTTGCACTTCAAAGCAAGTTTGTTGTTAATCACATCACAAAAATTACATCTGTTTTTTTATCAGGTGTATTATGTATTTTTATATAATATAGACAGGATGTTTTTAAGTGTCTGATAAATAAGAAAGATAATTTTAGTATTATCTGAGCAGGGTGGAATGTCAGGCAAAAATAACTGACCCTCCCTTTTGGTATAGTGGAGAACCCTAATTGTTCTAAGCGATACTTTTGGTAGAATACATCTATCGATTAGGAACGATTCTTAAGAGATTTTTAAGGAAGACGCAAGAAGGAGCGATAATGGAGTACAGGGTTCATGGATGAACCGCAAGCAGGAAAGCTTGGTAAGGAGGCACAAAAGCGGCTAGAGTCTATCTCGGCCGCTTTTTTTATGCCTGGAGGTTTTTTTACTGTTATTTCAGAACCGTTTATTATGGTTCAGATAACGTTTATGACTGTTCAGTTCTGATTCATATTGTAAAGATTAAAATCTTCAGCATACCCGTTCTATTCCATTTATAATTTCTGGAGCTTATTATGAACAAAATTTTATCACTTACAATCGTATTGATTTCCGGCCTGTTTTTTATAAACCCTGTTCTGGCAGATAAAGATCATAAGCATGATAAACCGTATTATGGACAGCCGTATTCCAAAGACAGGCAGGATAAAAAGTATTATAAGGAACACCGGAAAGAAGACAAAAAAGAGCATAAAAAAGAACAGAAACAATGGCGTAAAGACCATAAAAAATCCGAAAAAGAATGGCGCAAAGAGCGTAAGGAAGAAGAAAAAAAATGGAAAAAACAACGCCATGAAGATGAAAAAGCCTAGCGTAAACAAAGACATGAAGAAGATAAGTATCGCCGTAAGAGTGCGCACGATGAAAGAAAAGAATATGACAGAAAGTGGCGTGAAGAAGAGCATGAACGACGCAAGGAATGGCAGGAAGAGCGTCGGGAATATATGAAGGACTATAATAATAGTAATCGTGGTCGTGGCGATGAAAAAGAACATGAGGCCCGTGAACGAGCCAGAGATCATTATAAGACCCTGCAGAAAGAGCTGGAAAACTGATTATGGGTAAAATAAAAAAACGGCTGATTTTAGGTACACTGCTGAGTACTCTGTTAGCTGTCAATAGCTGGGGTAATTTTGAGCAGGCTATGAACAGTTATGAGCGTCAGGATTATTTAATGGCATCCAGTGAGTTTAAAAAACTGGCTGCCCAGGGTGATGCTGATGCTCAGTATATGCTGGGTTATATGTATGCCGTTGGCAAAGGCCTGAGACAGGATTATGTAGAGGCCCATAAATGGTTTAATCTTGCGGCCAGCCGGGGTAATACAGATGCTCTTAAAGCAAGAACCGCTGTTGAACATAAAATGACTCGTGAGCAAATTTCACTGGCACAGAAAAAAGCCAGGGACTGCAAACCTCAAAGATATCAGGCACCGGTGCTGTCAGAAAAACAGCTAATGCCTGCAGTTCAGTCAGAACCAGAATTAAAGGACAGGCATAGCATTGCTGTCACCCAGTATCAATTAACCCAACTGGGTTATCAACCTGGGCCAGTGGATGGCGCTATGGGTAAAAAAACACGTAATGCTATTCGTCAGTATCAGCAGGATCAGCAGCTAAATGTGGATGGCAGAATTACTCAGAAGCTGTTGAAATCACTTTATCCGGAGGGTGTGCCAGATAATACCAAGCAGGTAACATCAACAGCAGGAAATGGCCTGTTGTTTCCTGAGATATGGGAGCAGCGTACTGCTTCTGAACAAACCAATGAGCAACAGCTCAAAACTGAGCTGCAGCAGTTAATTGCCAAAGGCCGTCAGCAGCAGGCGGCGCAGGAATGGTTTCTGGATGAGCTATCTGCTCTAATTTCAGCTCCTTCCAGTAATTGGCCAAAAGTTATTCTGGACGAGAATTTTTGTGATGGTAACTACACATATAATCCCCGCTGGACAGTAATATCAGGGCAGTTTTCAGTTGGCAGCTCTGGTTTGCATAGCAGTACCGTCAGTCAGGCTCTGCCCCAGAGAAAAAATACCAGGCGGGACATTTCTACTGCAATTCTGGGGGTAATACTGGAACAGGCAACTGGAACAGGAAATCGTTCCGGAGGTGGTAATAACACGAATCCTGCTCAGGCTAAGATACTGACTGAAGTAAAAATTCCAGCCAGTTTTGCCATGAAAATTAAAATGTCTCTGGCAAGTCGTCAGGGCAGAATAGAATTAGGACCTTACATTGATAACAGCCAGCAGGAGGCTTATCAATTATTAATTTTACCAGAGCAGGGACAGGTTCAGTTACTCAGGGTCAATGCTTATAAAGGTGCAGTCATAGAATCCGCAGCGGCCAGTTTACCATTAAACAAAACACTGACTTTTGAATGGTTAAAGGATAAGGATGGCGTAATGACCGTAGCTTTAAACGGCCAACAGTTATTTCAGTTCACCGATCGTCAATACCAGCAGGCATTTAAAGGCTTTATGCTAAACAATTATGTCAGCACAATTAACCTGCAC
>JBHNNM010000011.1:0-11272 GCA_048563625.1 Gammaproteobacteria bacterium
TCTGGAAATTTGCAAGGTAATAAGGCTTATTTTACCAAAAACTTGCAAATTTAACACCCAAAACTCACCAACATTTCCTTATAAATCAATACACTATGATTTGTTCAGGGCGGACTATATATATTAAAAAAATGTAATAACAAACAATTACTTCTCTCCGGGTCAGATTATTAATGGATTCAGAATCAAATCTTCAACAGTATCGCTCTAAAGTTCTGTTTGTTGATGATGCCAAAGTTAATTTAATGCTGGGCAGGAAGTTGCTCAGTAATTTTGGGCTGGAGGTGGATACCGCTGAAAATGGTAAACAGGCCATAGCATGCTGTGAAAAAAATACTTACCAGCTGATTTTTATGGATCTGGAAATGCCGGAAGTCAGCGGTCTGGCCGCCGCTACTATGATTCGTGAAAAACAGATCTCCTATCCCCCCATCTTTGCTCTGACCGGCACTGAATCTGAAAAGATCCGTATGTTATGCCGCGCCGCACACATGAACGGTTTTGTTACCAAACCGTTAAAAAAAGAAAAAATTGAACAAATTTTACGCAAAGTTTTTTAATACATTCTGATCAATATCAATTCAATTCAATTCTAGCCTGATTATCATTTAATAGCCTGCCATATCCCATAGTCAGGAAATTAACCAATGACCATTACCAGCCCCTTTCTGCTTGAAAATGAAAACGAATATTTACAATGGCGCGAGAAAAAAATGCATCACTATCCCACTACATTGGGTGAACTGGTGGTGGAAATTAAGGATTCGCGAAAACTGAGTGAAACTGAGCATCAGAAGCTGCTTGAGGTCTGCCGGAAGACCAATATGGTGATTTATGCCGGGCAGACCGGAGATGATCCGGATCAGGAAATTCCCCTGGCCCTGGGGCGGGCCTTTAAGGTCAACCGTCTGGATCATAACTGGCTGGCCGATGAGTCGGGCCTGACTTCTTTAACTGTGGTGGATGACGGCGCACGGCAAAACTATATCCCGTACAGCAACCGGGCCATTAACTGGCATACGGATGGCTATTATAATACCGCCGATAAACAGATCCATGCCCTGAACCTGCATTGCGTTGTACCTGCGCCCACAGGGGGTGAAAACCGCCTGATGGATCATGAAGTGGCTTATATAGAATTGCGCGACAGAAATCCGGATTATATCAAAGCCCTGATGGCTGAGGATGTAATGACCATACCGGCACGGATGGATAAGGACGGCAATATTGCCCGTAAGGCAGAAACCGGCCCGGTATTTTCAGTGCGACCTGACACCGGCGATCTGCATATGCGCTATACCATCCGTACCCGTAATGTGGTGTGGAAAGATGATCCCCTGACACAGGAAGCTGTAAACTACCTTGAGCAATTGCTGGAAAGCGATTCACCCTATATTTACCAGGGCAAGCTGGAATCGGGCATGGGGCTGATCAGCAATAATGTTCTGCATGACCGCAGTGCCTTTGAGGATAATGACCAGCAAAAACGCCTGCTTTACCGGGCCAGGTATTATGACCGTCTGGCTGGAACCTCTATTGGTGAAATATATTAATGATCATGCAGGAACGAGGGCAGGGATACCTGCACTCCTAGGTTCTTTAGCTTGTTCTGAGATGGCTATTTAGACAGAAAACAGATAGCGGATGGGATCATGATGCTGATAGTTTTCCACTTCAAAATCATCCAGGCTGATCCAGGTTTCCAGATCTTCCAGAGATTTAATATCCGGGTTAATTTTAAGCTGCGGCGGGGGATAAGGGCTTCGCTTCAATTGTACGTCACGCATTAAATCCAGCTGGTCTTCATAAATATGGGCATTGACAATTTTATGGTAGGCCTGGCCTGGTTTATGGCCGGTGATCTGGGCCATCAGGGCCAGCAGAACAGAAACCTGCACCATATTAAAATTCAGCCCCAAGGGGACGTCACAGGAACGCTGGGTACTGTTCAGGTACAGCGTATCGCCTAACAGGGAAAAATGATGGCTGTACATACAGGGACGTAAGCAGCCCAGGTGAAAGGCACCGGGGTGGTAAAAGGTATAAATTTCACCGCGATTATCTATGCCCTGAGAGAGATCATTCACAATCTGGCGCAGCAGATCCACGGAACCGCCGTCAGGTTTGGGAAAATTACGGCCGATAGCGCCGTAAATCAGGCCGCAGTCATCAGTACCCTTGCGATGGGGATTGGCCAGCCAGTCCGGGTTTTCATTGGCATTGGCATCCCAGGTTTTAGTGCCGATTCTGCGAAAGTCGGCGGCATTATCATAGCCCCGGATATAACCGAGAATTTCAGCAATGGCAGACTTCCAGAAACTTTTTCGGGTGGTGACCAGCGGGAACTCATTGTTTGCTACGTTATAGGTCAGGTCTGCATTAATCACGGTTAAACAGCGTTTGCCCGTACGTTTATTATCGACCCAGACACCTTCATCCACGATCCTGCGGCAGAGTTCAAGATATTGCTTCATGTATTGGTTATTTTCCTGATTTTTTACTGGGGACGTTCTGCATCACCTGTTCCAGGCGGGTTTGCGGCAGACCCATCCGGTGTTCATATATGGCGGTATAAGCCAGAATACTGCTGACGTATTCGCGGGTTTCCTTAAAAGGGATGGTTTCTATCCAGCGGTCGGCCTGCATGGCTTTTTTCTCGGGCAGCCAGGTTAACCCGGTGTCCGCCGGCATTGTAAGGGGCGCTGGCCAGGGCAGGCTGTTTATAGAACTTCTGCAGCATCATATTCAGATATTTGGTACCGAATGCCACATTGGTTTCCGGATTTAATAGTTGGTTCTTACTATTAAATTTTACCTTCAGTTTTTGTGCAATAACCTTGCCAGTGGCAGGCATGATCTGCATCAGACCCAGAGCACCGACCCGGGAACGGGCATCAGTGGCAAAAGCGCTTTCTCGGCGTATCACAGCCATGGTATAGGCCGGTTTAATATCCTGTTTTTTAGAATGTTTTATGATCCGGTCTTTTTGCAGTACCGGAAAACGTAAGTCAATATCATCTCTCTGATCAGTATGGGCCATGGTGATAATGGCCCGGTTATGCCAGCCCCAGAGCTGAGCTACTTTAGCTGCAATGGCCCGTTGGCGATTGTCCATGCGTTTTCGGGTGGTAAAATACCATTCCCGGCGTGCCTGCAGATCCCTGCCCAGTAAGTAGAACTCCCGGGTTCGTAATAAACCGGGGTTTTCAGCAATGTCTTGAAGTTCTTTCTGGCTGGGCTGTAACGGGCTGTTGCGAAACTCGTAAGGCATGTCCATTTTATCGGCCGCCAGAAAACTGTAATAACTGCGTTGACTGGCCATGGCAGAATAGTCTTTTTCGGCCTGTTCAGTGTTGCCCTGATGTTCTTTAGCGGAAGCCAGCCAGTACTGCCAGCGCAGGTTTTTCTGTTCTTCTTCCGGCAGACGGTTGATGGCACTGGCAATGGCGTCCCAGTTGCCTTCGCGTATGGCGCTGCGTACCCGCCATTCACGCACCGTTTCATCGCTGTACTGATCGGTGATTTTATCCAGCCATTTCCAGGCGCCTTTACCGTGACGATAGGCCAGTTTCATACCTATGGCACGATACATTTTGGCCTGTTCAGCCTCAGTTAAAGAATTGTTCTGCTGTAATGATTTTAACAGCTTAATGGCCGCTTCCGGCTGGCGCCGTGCCATTCTTTCTACTGAATGAACCAGAATATCCTGTTTAAATGCGTGATCCTGTTGCAGTCGTTTACTTTTTAAGACTAGGGCCGGCTTGTGGTAGATTTTAATCCACTCCTGTACCCACTTTTGTTCTTCCTTGTTAAGTGAGCGTGCCAGGTATTTGGCCAGGCTGGTACGTCCCTTTTTCATGGCCAGTTTAATACGCTCTATAATCATATCGTCAGACAGCATACCGGCCTGTTTCCAGGCTTTGAAAACCGGATCGCAGCTGCGTGGCCGGGATTCACCGCTGAGCCACAGCTCAGGGACTCTGGCAAACGCCTTTTCCTTATTACCGGTCTGGATCAGAGCATTAACGTAATGGCACTGACGGTCCACAGACTTCTGGGGGGTATAGGCATTAATATATAGCTGCCATTGTTTGTTTTTAGCTTTTTTATCCAGCCAGTTGACCCGTAGCCAGTCAGCATAGGGTGTATCTTTATATTGCTCGAAAAAAGCCAGCACATCGGCTTCAGGCAGACTGGATAGTTTTTTGCGGTATTCCCTGTAGCGCAGGTAAGGCTGCAGGGGATAACCTTTTAGCTGGCGGTAATATTTGCGGTATTTTGAATACTGACCTTTTTTCAGGGCGCTTTCGGCTTTTAGAAAAATAGTGCGCTGTTTTTTATAACGATCTGAAATATCAATAGCCGGTTTTTTTTCGCTAGCGGCATACAGTGGACTTATGCTCAGGACAGACAATAGCAGTAGCAAGCCCAGGCTAATGCAGTGTTTTATATTCAATAGCTTAGGCCTGTTTGTGGCGGGATGTGTGGTCATCAGGTCAGTTCTGTTAAAGTGAAATTCAGGTTCTTGCTGTAAGTATAGTATTATATGGCGATTATTTTCACTAAGGAAAGGGTTTTTAATGTCCTTTATGCAGCAAAAGGCGGATTCAATGCCCAATTTAAGCCATTTAACAACAGTAGATCCGCGTAAAGTCAGTCTGGCACCCATGCTGGACTGGACCGATCGGCATTTTCGCTATCTGCTGCGTCTGGTTTCACACCATATGTGGTTATATACTGAAATGGTGACCACCGGAGCTATTTTATACGGGAATAACCTGCCCCGTTTTATGGGCTTCAGTGCTGAGGAAAAACCCCTCTCTCTGCAGCTGGGCGGCAGTAATCCAGAAGAACTGGCTCGCTGCTGTGTGCTGGCTCAAGAGCAGGGTTATGATGAAGTTAATCTGAATGTGGGCTGTCCCAGTGACCGGGTTCAGTCCGGCATGTTCGGTGCCTGTCTGATGGCCAGACCGCAGCTGGTGGCAGAATGTGTGGCTGCTATGACAGAGTGTGTGGATATACCGGTTTCTGTAAAAACCCGTATTGGTATTGATCATGAAGACCATTATGAGCAGCTGCAGCATCTGGTGGAAGCGGTCAGTGAGACCGGTTGCCGTTTTTTTACCATCCATGCCCGCAAGGCCTGGCTGGAAGGGCTAAGCCCCAAGGATAACCGAATCATCCCGCCGCTGCGTTATGACTTTGTGTATCAGCTCAAGCAGGATTTTCCTGAACTGCATATTACCATTAACGGCGGCATTAAAACTCTGGCGGATATGCAGAGGCATCTTGAACAGGTGGACGGGGTGATGATAGGCCGGGAGGCTTATCATAATACTTATCTGATGTCTGAGGTGGATTGTCTGTTCTATGGGGTAACAGAAGCCCCCCTGAGCCGAAAGCAGGTCATACAGGCCTATGCAGACTATATTGAAACCCAGATGCAGCAGGGGGTGCCCCTGATACAGATGACCAAACATACCCTGGGTTTGATGCACTCCTGCCCGGGTGCTCGGACTTTCAGGTGTATTTTAAGTGAAAACGCATGGAAAAAAGGCCAAGGGCCTGAATTATTGCTCCGGGCGGCAGAAGCGGTTGAATGTGACTGATTCAGGTGATAATTTAAAATAAAAAAACAGTATCAGGAACGATGTAATAAATGAATATATCAGGTTAGTTTTAATAGCATTTAACAATAAAATTCATTCTTCCGTATTCAGTTTTTTTATGGCTTTAAGGCCTTTTTTGCGTTTGCATGAATAACAGCAATTTCTCTTTCAAGCATTTTTTTCTTACCGCCCGGCAGCTGCCTGGCACATTTGGCAATTAATTTTGTCTCTTTCAGCTTTAAGGAGTTCATGTAATTCCATAACCCTTTTTTTACGTTCTTTCTTGTCCAGGCCCAGCAGTTCTGACAGTTTTTTAAGAAGTTTATTCTGACTCATGGTATTTGTTCCCTGATTAAGTATTATTCAGTTGTTTGTTAATTTCATCCAGTTCATCATCATCAAGCAATACGGCTCGGTTAGCTTCGCTCATATTCAGGTTTTGTTTTACAAACAGGGTTTCGCCCATTTGCAGCAGGTTTCTATAAACATCCGTTGCATAGGATACGTCATTCATAAGAGATGTGGCCATCTCCGGGGTAATCAGGTTATTGCGGATGGCATTAGCCAGCCATTTGTTCATATTGGTGATGTGTTCATCCAGCAGTAGTCTGAGGTGATCCAGGGAAAATATACAGTCTTCGTCTTCTGTTTCTAGGCGGATGGCTTCCAGTTTACGGATCAGCAGGGCCAGTTTCACTCTGATTTTGGTATAAGCTTCCCGCATATGTGGATTAGGTGAATTGGCATAGATAACCAGGTTTTTCTGCAGGTGCTTGGTATCTTTTATGGCATCGACAATATTCTGATTAGCCTTACGCAGCCAGTGAATTTGTCCGGACTGCTCCATTTCCCAGGAAAAGCCGGCTTTACTGATAAAAGCGACTATTTCACTATAAAGTACCTTGATTTTCTGTTCATATACCGAGTCAATATCATATTGAGCCAGGCGTTGCTGAGACTGGGCAACCTGGTACAGGTCTTTTTCAGACAGCACGTCGGAACGCTTAAAACCGAATACTCCTGATAACAGGTCAATAGTAATATCCCAGATATGCAGGGTTTCATTACGTACGGATTCTACCGCTGTATCAGGAAATTCGTAGGCGGATTCATTTAAAAACAGCGGCCGCTCTCTGGGACGGTCGTGTTTGGGAAGCAGTGTTGAGACCAGTCGCACCAATGGTTTGACCAGAGGGAGCATAATAATAACGCCGGCGATATTAAACAGGGTGTGAAAAACCGCCAGTTTTAGAGTGTAATTATCATCTGCAATGCCCATAGCCGCACTGATGAAATTAACCAGATCCATAATGCTATGCAAAAAGAGAATAAAAACAATACCGGCGCTCACCTTAAACAGGACATCGGAGAGGGCCAGCCTCCGGCCATTGACATTGGCGGTCAGGGAACCGATTACGGCGGTAATTGTGGTACCTACATTGGCGCCAATAGTCAGAGCCAGAGCATTTTCATAGGTGATCTGATGTACTGAAAGTGCTGTAATGACCAGTACCAGTGTGGCGTGGCTGGACTGCATAATAATAGTAGCCAGTATGCCGATCAGGGTAAATACCAGGATGCCGCTAAAGCCGACCATAGCGTAATCGGTTAAGTTTATCTGGTGCTGGAAGGTTTCAAAACCTTCTTTCATATAGTGAATACCCAGAAAAAGAAACCCCAGTCCGGCCAGAATATAGCCCAGGCCTTTCAGAGACTTTGATTTCTGAAAAATCAACAGAATACCAAAGACCAGCATGGGCATGGCATAAGCGGAAATTTTTACTTTCAGCCCAAAACCGGCAATTAGCCAGGCACCGGTTGTGGAACCGACATTGGCACCGAAAACAATGCCCAGACCTTCAACCAGAGCGATTAAGTTGGCACTTAAAAAAGAAATGGTGATAACAGACACCAGGGAACTGGACTGCATCAGGGTACAGGTAGTAAAACCAAAGGTCAGGCTCTTCCACATTCGATTGGTGCTTTTACGCAGGATTTTTTCCAGAATACCGCCGGTAAAAGCCCGGAAACCATCTTCCAGAGACAGCATTCCAAACAGGAAAATAGAAACTCCGGCAGAAATAACTTTAAAATCCGGACTGATCCAGAATCCCCAGCTCAGCAGGGCAAAAATTGTGGGTAACAGGATTTTACGCAACATACAAATTCTCCAGCCATGTTGCATCTACAGTTAAGCGGGATAACAGGTTATGTTTCAGACCTGTTAAATTTCCGGCTTAACCAGAACAACCGTGACATTATCTTTACCGCCGGCTTCATTAGCAGCATCAATCAATGCCTGTGCAGCGGTGTTTAATGGACGGCTTTTATTTTTTTTTAAAATGGTTTCTATTTCAGAATTACTGAGCATATCACACAGACCGTCGGAGCACAGTAAAAATAGGTCACGTTTGTGCAGTTCAATGGTCTGTTGCTCTGCGACAATTCGCCGCCAGGGGCCAATGGGCTTGTAGATAATATTATGTTTAGGCGACTTGCCTTCACGGCCGGTATCCAGCCAGAGCTGATAATGGCTGTGATCAGTACTGAGCTGTTGCAGGGTATTGTCAGCAAATCGGTAGGTACGGCTGTCTCCGACATTAAAAGCATGTAATTGTTTTTTAGAATTTTTATGATAGGCATCAATCCAGAAACCGGTGACGGTGGTGCCCATACCCCGACCTTCTGTCAGACCCCTGGCGATATTATAGCAGTGAGCCTGGTTATTGGCTTCCTCTATGGCATCCTGAAGTACGGAACTGAAACGGGTCGGGCCGGCCTCCTGCTGTTCATTAAGCATTTTTTTAATATGATTAAATATGGTTTTAATGGCCAGTTTACTGGCTACTTCCCCGGCATCATGCCCGCCCATGCCGTCAGCAACAATAAACAGCCCTAACTTTTCATCAATCAGAAAATTATCTTCATTGAGCTTGCGGCGTCGGCCCACATCACTGATACCGGCAGAATACATGCGCACTGGATCAGGTTTATGGGTCAGTTTGTCAAAAAATTGTTTCAGCATATTTAAGCCGCTTACCTGTATTATCGATTGTCAAGCTTATACCAGCTTACCGTGTTCCAGCTCATTCAGAAAGTCAGTCAGGCTAACGGCCAGTACTTTTTCAACCCCGTAGCCGGGACGTTCCAGTACCACCTGGCCGGACTCATTGGCAATACTGATAATATAATCAGAATCGGTACAGGCAATAAAAAAAGTGAGTTCCTGTTTATTACGGATCTTGTTGAGGGCATGGCCCAGCTGATTTTCAATTAAACGCTGCATATCATCTTCATTCCAGACAAACATCAGGCTTAAATTGCCCTGCTGAAAAACTGCATCCACGTGATCAGACCAGTAACGGCTGAAAAATACCCGGATATCCGGATGCAGCTGGATTTCGGGGGCTTTTTCCAGGCCTGCCAAGTCGTTCTTGTCCGGGCTGTCAGGGCGCAGAAATGGTTGCCAGTGAATGGAATGCTGCATCTGTTCTGACATAAACGGTTTACCCTGCTGGCAGGGTGACAGCCACTGTGCATCGTATTCAGTCACCGGCAGTTCGCTGGTCTGTGCTTCAACAGTATTAATAAAGCGCTTAAAAAAATTATCCAGACTGTTTTGTGTGTGGTGTAAGTTTTGAATATCAGTAATAGACATAGTGTCAAAATAAAATCTGTGTAAGATAAAACATAAATGTAAGTAGTAAGTATAAGGCCTATCCGGTTAAGGTTTCTATATTAAGTTCACCCTTACAGATATTTTGCAGCAGCTGACGGGTTTCTGCCATGCTGCTCTGTTCCGGCTCCAGAGTAAAAATAACCTGCTCCTGATAGTCTACATCAGTCAGTGGCACATCATGGGTTTCAAGAAAGTGTCGAATATCGGATTCATAGCAATAAGGGAAGCGGATGGTGACCGCTGTTCTTCGTATAACTTTCTTAACGGCTAATTGTTCAATGGCTGCCTGAGTACTATTGCTGTAGGCGCGAACCAGACCGCCGGCACCCAGCTTGATGCCACCGAAATAGCGGCTAACCACGCAGATAATTTCTCCGTATCCACTGTGCTGCAGAACATTTAAAATAGGTTTTCCCGCAGTACCTGAGGGTTCGCCGGCATCAGAAAAACGTACTGCTGAGGCAGAATCGGGCGGGCAGGCAATATAGGCCCAGCAATGATGCCGGGCATCAGGATAACGCTGTTTATCCTGTTCAATAATGACCATGGCCTGTTGCGGATCCGGGCAGTGAGCAATATGGGCAATAAAACGGCTGCGTTTTATTTCCGTGGTCACTTCAATATCATGAGCCGGAATAAAACAAGCTTCAGCAGCAGGCATCAGGCAGTTAATAGCAATGTAAATTTTGATAAAAAGCGCATCATTTAACAGTGCTGAACCCGTTCAGTAGCCATTATGTTTCTTTTTTGATGGAGTCAGGTCATCATGGATAGAGCTGTCTGAGGGGCTGGTGCCGGTAGGTGCTGCTCCGTTAACCACCTGTTGTGAATTCTCAGGATGCAGTACCGCTGGAACGGCTGCGGCACTCTGAGCTTTGGCCATAATATCTTCACGGCGGCGTTTGGCCTCTTCAATAGCCTGTTTGCGTGCTTCTTCCCTGGCTCTTAGCAGGGCATTCTGGCGTTCAATTTCACGGCTGCGTTGAGATTCGGCTTCCAGCTGGCTGCGCGCCTGTTCAGCCTCCTGCTGCAGACGTGCCAGTTCATCTCTCTGCAGGGCAATGGCCTGTTCCTGCAGTTTTTTATTGATTTCAATCTGTTCCAGCTGCTCTTTTAGCTGCTGAGCTTCTTCCTGGGCCTGCTGCTCCAATTGCTCTTTCTGTCTGCGAAGTTGTTCAGCTTCTTCCAGAGCCTGTTGTTTGGCTGTTTCAACTTCTGCCTTAAAGGCAAGAATCTCATGTTGATAATTAAGTGCTTCCTGTTCCAGTTTCTGAGCTTCTTCAGCCAGCAGCAATTTTTCTTCTTCCATCTGCTGAGGCTGTCTGGCAAGTTGGGCTTCCAGTTCCTGGCGCTCGGTTTCAACTTCCCGGGCCATATTCTCACGCATCTGTTCCATTTCAGCACGAGCCTGTTCGGTTTCAGCCCGAACCTGTTCCAGTTCTTCCTCAAATTCCCTGCGGGCCTGTTCAGCTGCCTGGGCGCGTTTATTGGCACTTTCAATACGTTCCTGGGCTTCAGCCAGTTCTGCAGAACGTAAGCGTTCCTGCTCTTCCCGAGCCCGCTTTTCTTCTTTCATCTGTTCACTCAAACGCTGAATTTCCTGCTGAGCTTCCAGACGGGCCTGTTCTACATTCTGACGCTCCTGTTCACGTTGGTCGGCTTCTTCCTGGGCTTTATTGATTTTTTCCTGCAGTGCCAGTTCCTGCTCCATACTGAGGCGGGAGAATTCTTCAGCCAGGGCGGCCTTGCGGTCAGCATCAATTTTTTCAGCCCGTTCTTTTTCTTCTTGGGCTTTAATACGGGCTTCATGAATTTCTGCCTGCTGGCGGGCATCGGCATCTTTTCTCAGGCGTTCAATTTCTTCCTTGGCCCGGATCAGTTCTTCTTCTGCCTGGGAGGAGAGTTTGGCCTGTGACTCGGACTCTTCCAGAGCCTTTTCTGCTTCTTCACGCAGGCGCCGGGCTTCTTCAATGGCGGCTTCTGC
>JBHNNM010000011.1:11372-18914 GCA_048563625.1 Gammaproteobacteria bacterium
CCTTGGCCCGGATCAGTTCTTCTTCTGCCTGGGAGGAGAGTTTGGCCTGTGACTCGGACTCTTCCAGAGCCTTTTCTGCTTCTTCACGCAGGCGCCGGGCTTCTTCAATGGCGGCTTCTGCTCTACGGGCTTCTTCTTCTGCCTGCTTACGGGCCGCTTCTGCTTCCAGACGTAATTTTTCAGCATTTTCCTCGGCTTTCAGACGGGTTTCTTCATCGACCTGCTGTTTAATTTTTTCCAGTTCAGCCGATGTCTGCCCCTGTTCCAGGGTCTGGGACTCCAGCTGCACGGCTTTTAATTCTGCGGCTTTCAGAGCCAGTTCAGCCTGTTGGGCACGGCGGGCTTCTTCTTCCGCTTTTTGCAGAGCCAGCTGAGCTTCACTGCGCAGATCAGCGGCCATGAGTTCAGCTTCCTTACGGGCCTGTTCAGCCTGAGAAAGCTGTCTGGACTGATCTTCGGCCACTTTACGGGCCGCTTCAATTTCCGGTGAAGTAATGTTTTCCGCTTTTAGTGCTTCTGTTTCCGCCGAACTGGCGGGTGTAGGAGCTTCAGGGAATTTTTCTTCAGTGACAGCAGAACGGGTAATATCAGCTTCGCCAATGCCGTTCTCAATAATGGAACAGTTGTAGCCCTGCTGAATAAACAGAAAGGCTGCTGCACTGCTGCGGTTTTCATGTCCGGAATAGGCTATATAATGTTTTTCAGGTGATAGTTGATCCAGTTGGGTACGGATTAGGTTAATAGGGATATTAATACTATTATCCAGTCCATTGGTCTGATGTTCATCTTCATTTCGGACATCGATAAGCTGGTATTGATCCTCTTTGAGCGTTTTTACTTCTTCAAGTTTAATGCGGTGGATCAGTAGTTCCACCAGCAGCTCAATAAAGTCCTTTTTGTCCAGCGACAGGATCACCCCGTCAGTTTTCATGGTGACACTGGCGCCGCGGATGCCACCGGTAATTAAGGCTTCTTCGCCAAAGCCATCGCCTAGGCGTAATTCAGCCAGTGGAACCTGTTCTCCTGAAGTCGGACTGGTTTTAGTGACGACACAGCGCCCCTGCTGGATAATATAAAATTTGTCATCATTGGCATCATTTTCCCGGATAATGGTTTCTCCCCTTGCCAGGGGGGGTCCTGCAGGCGCATCATCAGGGCCTGAATATTGGCTGCGGGTAATTGTAAAAAGGCATTGGATTGCAGAAAACGGGTCATCCAGTCTTCATCGTCATCAAGTTCATTGACTTCAATACTAGAGGGCGCATTCCAGTTCATCAGGATATCCAGCAGATCCTTGTCAATGATAAGAATACTAATATCAGTTTTTGCCTTGGCAGAAGCAGGGCGGGGAATTTCATCAGCAATAGGGGAATGGGCAGCATCGCTGCCGGCTTCAATAATCTGCCGTTTGCCATCAGCGCTTTTAAGTTCAATTTTGCCTGTCAGCAGGTAAACGGTCCACTTATCACGATCACCTCGTTTAAAAAGTACCCGTCCGGCAGGTATTTTCTGCACAGCCGACTTTTCAATCACTTCTTTAACTTTATCAATACTTAAAGAGTCCAGGAGATGGAATTTCTTTATAACATTGACATCAAGGTTAGGCGCTGCAGCCATTCACATTACTCCAGAGTTTCATTTTATTGTTCAGCCTCTAATAATTTTAGCAGAAAGCATTCTAAATGCCTAGAAAGAAGTCGTAATTTTTTGAACCAGTTCGGGTATAATTGTATTTTACTTAGACCAGCAGCGACTGCCTTTTATCCTCGCTCTTGGCAAGAAGTTGGTAAGAACCTGTTTTTTTTACAAAAAATTTATGCCACAGTCCAGCACATATCAGAAATATTATGCACGTTTATCAGGGCTGTTAGGGCAGTGCTATCTATATGATCGATATCCTCTTAAAAAACAGCTTGCGCAATTAAAGCAGCAACTGAAAAAACTGTCCTTTAACGACTCCAGACAGAAAAGCAGAAAAAGGGACGCAGATAATAACAATAAACCGCTTATACAACTGCAGCAAAAGTTCGAGCTTTGCGAACAACGTATTGAGCAATCCATAGCAAGGGTTGAACAACGTCGGCAGGGGGTTCCCAAAGTAGAATTCCCACCACAACTGCCGGTCACTCAAAAAGCGCAGCAGATTAAACAATTACTGGAACAGCACCAGGTTATTGTAGTCGCCGGTGAAACCGGTTCAGGAAAAACCACGCAGCTGCCTAAAATTGCCCTGCTGGCCGGACGGGGGATTTATGGCCAGATTGCCCATACCCAGCCCCGGCGGCTGGCGGCACGTAGTGTGGCAGCCCGTATAGCAGAAGAACTGCATACACCTCTGGGTGATAAGGTGGGTTTTAAGGTTCGTTTCAGTGATCGCAGTCATCCCGATACCCTGATTAAATTGATGACCGATGGTATACTGCTGGCGGAGACCCAGACCGATCGGTTTTTAAATCAATACGATACTATTATTATTGATGAAGCCCATGAGCGAAGTCTGAATATTGACTTTCTGCTGGGCTATATCAGACAGATCCTGCCCCGCCGGCCTGATCTCAGGGTTATTATTACTTCAGCCACCATTGATACCGAGCGCTTTTCTGAATTTTTTAATCAGGCACCGGTCATTGAAGTCTCCGGGCGCACTTATCCTGTTGAAATCCGTTACCGGCCTCTGCTGGATGAACAGGATATGACGGATGGTATTGTGGCAGCGGTGGATGAACTGAGTCAGGAGCTGGACGGTGATATTCTGGTGTTTCTGTCCGGTGAAAAGGAAATCCGTGAAACCACGGAAGCCCTGCGCAAACATCCAGTTTACCACCATGAGCAGCGCACGGAAATCCTGCCCCTGTACGCCCGTCTGTCACCGGCTGAACAAAGCCGGATTTTTGCGCCTCATTCAAAGCAGCGCATTATTCTGGCCACCAATGTGGCAGAAACCTCCTTAACGGTACCGGGTATCCGTTATGTTATAGATACCGGTTATGCCCGTATCAGCCGCTATAGTGTCCGCCACAAAATCCAGCGTCTGCCCATTGAAAAAATATCCCAGGCATCTGCCCGTCAACGTAGCGGTCGTTGTGGCCGGGTCAGTGACGGGGTGGCGATTCGTCTGTACAGTGAAGAGGATCATAATCAGCGGCCAGCCTTTACCGAACCGGAATTGCTAAGAACCAATCTGGCTCAGGTGATTCTACAGATGCTGTCGCTACACCTTGGAGACATCAAGGCCTTTCCGTTTCTGGAAAAACCTTCGGCTAAACAGATCAATGATGGTTTTTTACTGCTGGAGCAGTTAGGGGCGATAACCCCGCAGCGCCGCCTGACGGCCATTGGCCGTTCCCTGTCCCGTCTGTCGCTGGATCCTCGAATAGGGCGGGTGATTATAGCAGCAGAAAAACAGGGGGTACTGTCTGAAGTATTAATTATTGCTTCAGCACTGAGCTGTCAGGATCCCCGTGAACGCCCCGCAGACAAACAGCAGGCGGCCGATGAAAAACATAATCAGTATGCCAGTAAACAGTCGGATTTTATCACTTATCTGAATTTATGGTTTCGTTATGAAGCACAGCGGCGGCATCTGTCGCAAAATAAACTGCGCAAATACTGCCAGAGCCATTTTTTATCCTTTATGCGTATGCGGGAATGGCGGGAGCTGTATCAGCAGCTTTATACCCAGACCAGGGAATTGAAATTTCGCTTTAATAAGCTGCCCGATGTGACAGACAATGAACTGTTTTCAGATGATGAAAAACGTCTGGATTATGCCGCTGTTCATCAGGCTTTACTCACCGGTTTTCTGGGTAATATCGGTTTTAAGGAAGATAAAAATACCTATCTTGGAGCCCGGAATATGCGTTTTGGTATTTTCCCCGGTTCCAGACTCTATAAAAGCAAACCCAAATGGATTATGGCCGCAGAAATTGTGGAAACCTCAGCCGTTTATGCCCGCATTGTGGCTGGTATCGAGCCGGCCTGGCTCGAGCAGCAGGCCCGACATCTGCTAAAGCACCATTATTTTGATCCATTCTGGGAAGCAAAAAGTGGCCAGGTCTCGGCCTGGTCCAGAGTCAGTTTATATGGTTTGACCATTAATTCGAAAAAGAAGGTCAATTACGGCCCGATTGATCCTGAGGCCGCCCAGGAAATATTTATCCGCGATGCGCTGGTCACTGGCGAATACCGGGATCATAACCGGAAAACCCCGCCTTTTATCCAGCATAATCTGGCTCTAATCAGGGAACTGGAACATCTTGAGCATAAGTCCAGACGTAAGGATCTGCTGGTGGATGATCTGGTGATTTTTGAGTTTTACCAGCAGCGCATTCGCCATGATTTGCAGCAGCAGGGTAAAGAAGAACATTATATTTACTCCCGTTCGGCCTTTGAACAATGGCGCCGGAAAGTTGAAAAGGATCAACCTGACTACCTGTTTCTGCAGCAGGAAGACCTGTTAAAGAAAGATTCTGATCATATTTCAGACGAACTTTATCCACCCTATATTCAAAGCGGGGATCTGCAGCTGCCGCTGGAATATCATTTTCTGCCCGGTCATGCCCTAGACGGTGTGACGGTGATCCTGCCCCTGGCCGTGATTAACCAGCTGGATGAATCGGTATTTGACTGGCTGGTGCCGGGGTTGATCCGGGAAAAAATTACCCTGCTGATCCGGGCGTTGCCCAAGGTGATTCGCAAACAGTTTGTGCCGGTACCCGATACTGTAACGGCCTTTCTGGAAGCTGTACCCTACCGTGAAGGTGAACTGGTACCGACTCTGGTGGAGTTTTTAAAATCCAGGCTGTCTTATACCCTGGCCAATCAGCTGGAATATGAAATGTCTAAAACCATTCATGCCGACTTTGATACTAAAATACCGGAACATCTGAAAATGAATTTCAGGCTGATTGATAATAATGGCCAGGAACTGGATTCGTCCAGGGACTTTCAGCAATTAAAACAGCAGTGGTCCGGGCAGGCCATGGCACAGCTGGATGCTGTGCTGGAAGATTCCATAGAGCGTCAGGGAATAAAGGACTGGGATTTTGATGGTCTGGATGAGCAAATGGAAATTGACCGTCACGGCCTGCTCATGACATTGTACCCGGCTTTGCAGGATCAGCAGAACAGTGTGTCCATTAAATTGTTTGACCAAGCTGAAACTGCCCGGATTAATCATGCCCAGGGTGTTTATAGACTGCTGTTTCTGGCCTTGCAGCCACAGCTAAAGGTGCTGCAGAAACAGTTGCCGGATATTAATAAGGCCTGTTTATTATTTGCGGCCTTTGGCTCCTGTCAGGTACTCAAACAGGATATTATACAGGCACTGCTGGTCAATGCGCTTCGAAAGATTCTGCAGCGGGGGGATATTGAGTCAGTAACACAGTTGCACCAGATACGCAGCCGACAGCAGTTTGAAAAATTGTTGTCTATACTGCAGTCGGAGCTGGAGACTGAAGACAGCACTGAACTTATGGGTGCATTGCTCAATATCCTGCAGGAGGCGCAGAAACTGTCTAAAACCCTGAAGGGCAATATACCGTTTAATCTGGTCAAAACCATAGCCGATATTAGAGCCCAGCAAAAGCAGCTGGTTTATCCCGGCTTTGTGGCACAGACGCCGATGCAGTGGCTTAAACGACTGCCCCGATATTTTAAGGGTATGCAACTGCGTCTGGAAAAAGCCCGCAATGATTATCGTCGTGATGCCCTGAATCAGGCTCAGATCACACCCTTATGGGAAAAATATCAGAATCGTATTGAACAGCTAAAAACCGGTAAAAACAGTCCGGCTGAAATATATTTTGCCTGGCCGGAATTAACGGAATTTCGCTGGTTAATTGAAGAGTTGAGAATATCCCTGTTCGCTCTGGAACTTAAAACCTGCCAGCCGGTTTTGGTGAAACGGCTGGAGAAAAAATTGCAGCAGATACTCTGAATGATTTGAATTGTTCTGAGCTTAGATGGCTTAGTGACTGACGGCCTTTTGGGCCAGTTTAAAACAGTCATCCTGCCAGATGCACTTAGGCTGATCACAATAACTATTAACCGCAGAGGTAAAACAGTCAAAGTTGCCCTCAGTAGTCTGGATTTTTCTTATCAGAGTAACTTTGTTGTACTTACTGGATGGAATGCCTTTCTGTTTGGCGATTTTACGAATGTCCTGCATTTTCATATTAAAACTCCCTGATGAATAACCGATATTGTCAGTTATTGTTAGATACTAAAATAGCAATGTTTAAAGATACTGTGTACTGTAGTCAAAAAAGATTAAAATACAACAAAAATTTTAATTAATTTCAAAATTTGACGTTTATTTAACATTTGTCATCAGGTTGCATTGTTAGAAAATTAAAAAATGAATGAAATACGTTTTCATGTTGCCAAAAGTGCCTAGGAATATCTGCAGTATTATCAGGGAATGGTTAATTCCATTCTGGTTACTACGGCGGAAGGTAAGGTGGTACAACTACCGGCAGGTACTCTGCAGAAGTTTGTGGATCAGTCCGGTGTTAACGGCAGTTTCAGGGTGATTTATGATGATAATAACAAACTGGTGCGGGTGGAAAGAATTTCTAATTAAGGCTATGCTTGATTTAGACTATAGTGGCTTAGGGCTATATTACAAATAATATAATGGAATAAAACGATGACAAAAGGTCCTGCAATTTCTAATGATCCTATGTATCAGCTTCTCAGAGAGGGAAAGATTGAGGAGTTTAATGCTAAAAAACAGTCTGGTGAATACTGTAATTTAAAAGGCTGTGACTTCTGTTCTCTGGATTTAAGAGGAATTGATGCCGTAGGGCTCGATTTCAGGGGGGGCTTATTTCCGCCAGGCGGATTTAAGAGGCATTGATTTGAGAGGCTCGCTTCTGGATGGCTGCAGCATAAATGCTGCAAAAATATCCGGAACCTATTTTCCATTGAACATACCGGCCCAGGAAATACTACTGTCTCTGGAGCATGGTACCCGGCTAAGAGTGATTCATGAGAAAAAACAGCCGGAATAAGCCTTTAGCCAGTGGCAGTGTGGAAATAGTGTTTTAACAGGCCCACTTCTGAGGATTTTCCTGCTGCTGGTTAAGCAGTTGCTGAATAACCCCCATGCCGTTAGCCAGCGTGTTTTTATGTTCAGATGGAGAATTTCTGAACATAATGCCAATACCTTTGCCACTGTTGTGAATAACAATCGCCGGGATCTGTATCGGGAACTCTGATAAAGAGGGCATGTTCAGGGTAATTTCTATGTCTGAATAATGTGATAGCGATGCCACGGCCGTTTCTATAAACATACCGTCGTGACTGATATTGCTTGCTTTACCTCTGAGCAGTCCAATTGCGGGATAGTTGATCACCAGATCCAGTTGTACCGGCTTTCTGCTGTTCCAACGTTTGTTCATAATGGTCCCCCCATTTTTATATTTAGTCCGCCCTGAACAAATCATAGTGTATTGATTTATAAGGAAATGTTGGTGAGTTTTGGGTGTTAAATTTGCAAGTTTTTGGTAAAATAAGCCTTATTACCTTGCAAATTTCCAG
>JBHNNM010000012.1:0-18796 GCA_048563625.1 Gammaproteobacteria bacterium
CCGATAAAGGAATAAAAGCCTTTGGAGAATCCCTGAACCGTATCCATCCAGGTTTGTTCATCCAGTTGTAATTTTTGCAGTATACTCGGTATTATGTGCTTGATATAGCCTCGTTTATCTTCCCAGACTATTCGGCCAGTCCAGTCAGCTAATTCCAGATAGTCCGTAAGTGTAAAGGCAATACCGTTTTCTTTAAGTGAACTGCAGATAAAGGCTGAGAGTTTAAAGGTTGGGGTTATTTGTGATGAGGATTGGGGTGATGGTTTAGTTGTTTCAGTCAGCGTTTCTATACCTTGTCTAATGGAGGTGTAGTCTGATTGTTCCAGGGTATCGCACAGGCCAGCCCTGATAGGGTTTAAATCAACATAGACCATACAGCTAAGAATAGCCTGTTCATCCAGTAGAGCCTAGCTTTTAAAGCGGCCTTCCCAGAATCGGCCAGTACACTGGTCTTCGGCATTGGCTTTACGGGCGATATGCTCATTGAGACAGCGCATAAACCAGCTGATATCCATTAATCGTTCTCTGAATGAGCTAATGGTTTCACGGGCTTTATTCTGCTCAGCATCAGACCGGCACTGGCCGCTAAGATAGCGCTCCACCAGTACCGGCAGGGAAAACAGTTGTTCCCAGCGTTGAATCACCTCTTTATCTGACCAGTTTTGAGCAAGCGGTGTATTTACACGGTATGGCAATGGTTGGACATCACCGCATAGGCACAGACCTCAATGGCAAAGGTGCTGGATAACAGAGCCAGTCCTTCATTGTTTACGGTGGCTGTAATCCCTGCCTGTAGCACTGTCAGTGCCACAGAGGAATGTCCGCCGGACACAACGGGAGATACAATGATAAAAGGGGGTGTCAGAAAGACTGATTTGCTGTTTTCTTGGGATTGGCATAGAATTAACTCCTTTTAATCTGTATAACCGACTTTTTTATGAAGTATGCAAAATATTTGTACAATAATCATATATATTATATAAATTATGGCTGTCCTGAATACTCTGAATACTCACATAAGTTGGTCAGGAAAAGTTTCTTAAAAATTGTTTTTGGTGAGTGTTTGGAAATTTTTGTTAATTTAAGGTAATTACATTATAATTACTAGAATATACATTTATTTATCGGGGTAGCACAATGGCACATTTAGTTAAAATTGGTAATTCTCAGGGTATAAGAATTCCTAAGCCACTGATAGAGCAAGCCCATCTTGAAGGGAAGGAACTTGATATCCAGCTTGTAAATCAAGGCATTCTTGTTACACCTAGCAAAAAGCCAAGAGACGGATGGAAAAAAGCTATTGAGACAATCCTTACAAGTAAGGAAACAGAACAAGCTGACAATGAGTGGTTAGATGCCACATTAACATCAGATGATGACCTGGAGTGGTAATGCTATCCGTTTCTCGTTTTCAAGTTTGGCTCGTTAGCTTAAACCCAACCAAAGGCAGAGAAATAAACAAAACAAGACCTTGCGTTATTATTTCACCAGATGAAATGGCTGCATTATCAACAGTTCTTGTTGCTCCCATGACTACTAGGGGTTTCGATTTCCCATGTAGGATCGAGTGCAATTTTAAAGGTAAAAAAGGGTTGATACTTTTAGATCAAATTAGAGCAGTTGATAAAAGTAGATTGGTAAAAAAGTTAGGTTCAATTGATGAAAATACTCAAATTGAGCTATGCAGTATTTTGCAAGAGTTATTCGCATATTAATGTATTACATTGTATTACTGTATTTCAGGCTACCCATAAAATATATGAAAGTACCAAAGGACACTCATTAAATGAAAAATTACATACATTGATAGATGAGTATCCTCTTTTCTGGTTCTACTACATCAATATGTTTCACAAATAAAATATATCTAAACAAATTAATAATAATACTAATGAGTGTAATTATCTTCCAGAAGGTGTTTTTTTAGAATCTTCTAAAGATGAAGATTCAGAATTTTCATGGCTTCTCTATATCAAAAGAGAAGCATCAGAGTCTGATCTTGAAGAAAATCATTATTTGGAAAATGAAGGTGATCCAATATGGACCACGATGTTAGAAGTAATTTTTTGCCCTTACTGTGGTGAAAAACTTCCTGGAATTGAAAAGATTAACAAAAAATCCTATGGAAAATTCTCACATATTGATTCAGGTAGTTGGTCAGGTAAAGTCTCTTAAAAATGTTTTGTAGGTGTCTGCTAATTCTGTCCTGAATAACTTCTGAATAACTTAAAAATCACCCAAATTCTTGCCAATATTAACATATATGTTAATATTGGCGCATGGAATGAGAAATTTGTTATTACAGTGAGGCAATTCAAGAGGAAATACTATCATTTCCACTTGGAATTCAGGCACGGTATATTCATCTTACAGAAAGGATGAAAATCTATGGTGCTAACCTCGGTATGCCACACACAAAGCCCTAAAAAGATGGTTTGCTTGAGCTTCGCATGAAATCAAAAGAAAGCATTGGTCGAGTTTTTTTACTGTACCTTGATCAACCAAAAAATCATTATGCTCCATTCTTTTATTAAGAAGACTCAAAAAACACCACCAAGAGAACTCAAAACTGCCATCTCCAGAATGAAAGAGGTGAAATCTAATGTTGACACATGAAGAACTGAAAAAGAAAATTTTAAGCAATCCTGAACCTAAATCTGAATATGACTCTTTAGAAGAAGAATTTTCACTTTTTGATGAGTTACTAAAAGCAAGAATGGAAGCAGGGTTAACTCAATCAGAAGTTGCTGAACGTATGGGAACCAAAACGCCTGCCATAGCACGCTTAGAAAGTGGTGGTGGTAATAAACAGCACTCCCCATCTATCTCCACACTTAGAAAATATGCAAAAGCTGTTGGTTGTCATTTAGAAATCAGGCTTATGCACAACTAATCAGCTCCGGCACAACAAGAAGTTGCCTGAAAAAAACTGGTCGTCGTTTAGAAATCAAAACGCCCCGTTTTCCAGAGAATCAAACATTAGTTTTAAATAAAAAAGGAGAAAATGGGTAATCGTTATTTTTATTTTAAATATTTTTTTAAATCATAGTGGTATAAAAAACCCGGCAGGGCAAATACCAGAAACAGGCAGATGGTAATAAAGTAAAATTCCCAGTTCTGGGAGAAGTTCCAGAATTCCCAGACGGGCTTATACGCCTGCCCATACAGCTTAGTTTCAAGACCAATGGCAATAGCCATAACCACCAGGTACATTAAAAACCATTCAGCAAACCTTAGCCAGAAGCCTTTACCCTTATCAAAACCAAACACCAGCAGTACCTTATCCGTTAAAAACGGCAGGTTTGCGGCAATAATGGCAATAAAGAACAAAATGGTAATAGCAACACTGGTATTCATGGTTGGGCCTTTGAACTGTCTCTTTTAGCAATAGAAAAGAGACAGCAGAGAAACTGGAAGGTTCAGGAGAAAGTATTAATACACAGAGCAATTAAGGCAGTAGGATAGAGTCCCAGAGCCAGAATAGCGACACCGTTAATACTTAAGGCCATGCGAATGTCCATACTGGCCTTGATGGGTGTGTTATCCATTGGCTTGTCAAAGTAAATGACTTTAACAACACGCAGGTAGTAGAAGGCACCAATAACAGAAGTGACTACACCAACTATGGCCAGCCAGACCAGACCGCTGTTAACCGCTTCCTGCAGTACTGAAATTTTTGCCCAGAAGCCCAGGAAAGGAGGAACACCAGCCATGGAAAACAGAATGGCCATCATAATAAAGGCAAACCAGGGGCTTTTCTGGTTCAGCCCCTTAAAGTCATCAATATTATCAGCTTCAAAACCGGCCCGGCTTAATAAGGCAATCATACCAAAACCGCCGACACTCATAATGGCATAAACGATGGCATAAAACATGGAAGCAGCATAACCGGCCTGAGTACCGGTCAGCACGCCCATAACAATAAAGCCGACATGAGCAATAGTGGAGTAGGCAAACATTCTTTTCAGATTAGTTTGAGCAATGGCGATAATATTACCCAGAGCCATGGATAATACGGAGAGGATAATCAGGATCATCTGCCAGTCAGCATGCATATCGGTCAGACCGTCCACCAGCAGGCGGTACATCATGGCAAAGGCGGCTATTTTAGGTGCGCTGGAAATATACAGTGTAACTGAAGTGGGTGAACCCTGGTACACATCGGGCATCCACATATGAAAAGGTACCGCACCCAGTTTAAAGGCGATACCGAGGATAATAAAGACCAGACCGAAACTCATCACTACTCTGTCGGCAGTGGAAACTGCTTTATTAATGGTGGCCAGATCCAAAGAACCGGTTACCCCATAAACCATGGACATACCGTACAGGAGCATACCGGAAGCAATGGCACAGAGAATAAAGTATTTCATGGCGGCTTCAGAAGCAATCGCAGAATCACGCTGCATGGCAATCATGGCATACATGGACAGAGATAATAATTCCAGTCCTAAATACACGGTCAGGAAGTTACCGGCAGACACCATCACCATCATACCCAGCACCCCGAACAGGCCCAGGATAAAATATTCGCCTTTATAGATGTTTCGATCAATCAGGTAGTCTTTGGCATAAATAAATACCCCCATAACAACTATACAGATGGCCACTTTTAAAATACTGGCCATGGGGTCAAGAATAAAGGAACCGTTAGAGGTCGTCACCGTCTCCTGAGAATAACCGGTAAAAGACAAAATAGCCGTAGCGGCCAGAGCAATCAGCGACAGCATATAGGTAGCGCCGCGGCTGTCATCTTTTAAAAACAGGTCGATGATTAAAATAGCACACACCATCGTCAGCAAAAAGATTTCGGGCATCGCCGGCATAAAATCAGGTGTTACAAAATTCATAATAGTTTTACTCTTGTCCTGTTCTGTCTGTTTTAAGGCAGTTTGGATACCGAAATATGGTTAATTAAATTGTCAATCGTGGCATGCATAACATCCAGTATGGGTGCAGGATACAAACCAATAGCCAGTACCGCAATGGCCAGCACCAGCATCATAAAAAATTCCCGTTTGGACATATCTTCCAGATTTTCCACCTGCTCATTGGCAACCGGACCAAAGACAACTCGTTTTATCATCCACAGGGTATAAGCCGCACCAATAATCAGGGTAATGGCTGCCAGGAAGGCATACCAGAAGTTGGCTTTAAAGACCGACATAATGACCATAAATTCACCCACAAAACCGGAGGTACCGGGCAGGCCGGCATTGGCCATGGCAAAAAATACCGCAAAAGTAGCAAAGGCCGGCATGGTATTGACCACACCGCCATAGTCTTTAATCATGCGGGTATGCATACGGTCATATAATACGCCGACACTGAGAAACATAGCGCCGGAAATAAAGCCGTGGGAAATCATCTGTACCATACCGCCTTCCAGTCCGAGGGCTGCACCGGCGGCACTGCCGGTATTTTCGGTAATTTTCCAGAACAGGAAAAAGCCCAAGGTAACAAAACCCATATGGGAAATAGAGGAATAAGCAATCAGCTTTTTCATGTCCGCCTGAACCAGAGCCACAAAGCCGATATAAACAATGGCAATTAATGATAAGCCTATGACCAGCCAGTCCAGTGACGCACTGGCATCGGGTGTAATAGGCAGACTGAAACGCAGGAAGCCGTAGCCACCCAGTTTCAGCATAATCGCCGCCAGAATAACGGAACCACCGGTAGGCGCTTCAACGTGCGCATCGGGCAGCCAGGTATGAACTGGCCACATAGGCACCTTGACCGCAAAGGCCAGCAGGAATGATAAAAAGATAAGGATCTGTGCAGTCATACCCAGTGGCAGTTTATGCAGTTCCAGAATACTGAAGGTACCCACACCATTAACATCGATGGCGTGCATATACATATACAGCAGGGAAATCAGCATAAAGACCGAACCCAGGAAAGTGTACAGGAAGAACTTAATGGTTGCGTAAACCCGGTTAGGCCCACCCCAGATACCGATAATAACAAACATGGGGATCAGCAGTGCTTCCCAGAACACGTAAAACAGCATGGCATCCAGTGCTGCAAAGGTACCAATCATCAGGCCTTCAAGGATTAAAAAAGCGGCCAGGTACTGAGCGACTTTATAGGTAATAACTTTCCAGGCTGCAATAACCACAATTACAGTAATAAAAGTAGTCAGTAAAATCAGAGGCATGGAAATACCATCCACACCAATATGATAATTGATATGAAAACGGCTGATCCAGGGGATCAGTTCTTCAAACTGCATAGTGGCAAGGCTGTTATAAAACTGGGTATAAAGCGGTATAGACAGTACCAGAGTAGCCAGGGATATCAGCAGGGACAGCACTTTGGCTTCAATGCTGTTTTTGCTTCCTGTCGCCAGCACCAGCATGCCACCAATAATGGGAGTCCAAATCACCAGACTCAATAACGGCAAATTTGAAAACATGTATTAATTACCTTTAATTTCTAAACTTTTAATTGCTTTGCTCAAATATTAACCATAACTGCTTTATAGACATAAGCTTATCGGTATGAGCAAAGTTAAATATCTTAATAGACAACAATCACCAGCAAGGCGATCAGCCCCAGAATCATGGCAAATGCATAATGATATAAATAACCGGTCTGCATGTGTCTGATAATACCGGACACCCAGGCGACAGTTTTTGCTGAGCCGTTGACTATAATACCGTCAATAATCAGCAGATCACCCACTTTGGATAATAAATGACCAATACCCCGCGTACCGCCTGCTATGACTTTTTCATTAAAAGCATCAAAGCCATACTTGTTATCCATAATATTGTAAATCAGTGAGAAAGATTGTTTGATCTTGCCCGGTACTGATGGATTTTTCATATACAGTAGCCAGGCCACAGCAATACCTGCCAGCATTAAAATAAAGGGCGTGGCGGTAATCCCGTGCAGTACCATACCCATGGGTCCGTGAAATTCTTCTTTCAGGTGGCCCAGTACATTATGCGCTTCTTCAACAAAGACTACACCGTTAAAATAATCACCATACAGAACACTGCTGATGGTCAGGCCGCCGATAATTACCGAAGGTATAGCCAGCAGTACCAGCGGTACAGTGACCACCCATGGAGATTCTTTTAAATGTTCTTTAGTATTATGGTCCATACGTTCTTCACCATGGAAGACAATAAAGAACAGTCTTAAACTGTACAGAGCAGTAACAAACACGCCGGCCAGAACCGCATAATAGGCAAAGGTTGCACCGGGCAGATGAGACAGCTGAACGGCTTCAATAATGCTGTCTTTAGAGAAGAAACCGGACAGTCCGGGGAAGCCGATTAAGGCCAGAGTACCAATCAGTGATGTCCAGTAAGTAATAGGCATGTATTTTTTCAGACCGCCCATTTTACGGATATCCTGTATATGATGCATACCAATAATTACTGAACCTGCCGCCAAGAATAATAAGGCCTTAAAGAACGCATGAGTCATCAGGTGGAATACGGCCGCAGAATAAGCTGAAGCGCCCAGAGCCACCGTCATATAGCCTAACTGAGACAGAGTTGAATAGGCCACCACACGCTTGATATCGTTTTGAATAATGCCCAGAAAACCCATAAACAAAGCGGTAATGGCACCTATAACCAGAATAAAGGACAGTGCCGTTTCAGACAGTTCAAACAGGGGTGACATTCTGGTTACCATAAAGATACCGGCAGTAACCATGGTAGCGGCATGGATCAGGGCTGAAATAGGCGTTGGGCCTTCCATGGAATCGGGCAGCCAGACATGTAAGGGCACTTGGGCTGATTTACCCATGGCACCGACAAATAATAATAAACAGATCACCGTGATCATTAACCACTGAGTACCTGGAATAAGCTCAATGGTCGCTCCCGCCTTGCTGTTAGCTGCGGCAAATACTTCAGCATAATCCAGAGTATTAAACAGCATCAGGATACCGGCAATACCCAGAATAAAACCAAAATCACCGACCCGGTTAACCAGGAAGGCTTTCAGATTGGCAAAAATGGCGCTTTCTTTCTTGTAGTAAAAACCAATCAGCAGATAAGACACCAGGCCCACCGCTTCCCAGCCGAAGAACAGCTGCAGGAAGTTATTAGAGATGACCAGCATATACATGGAGAAGGTAAACAGGGAGATATAGCTGAAGAAACGTTTATAACCCGGATCATCGTGCATATAACCGATGGTATATAAATGCACCATCAGGGACACAAAACTCACCACCACCAGCATCATAGACGTCAGGTTATCCACCATAAAGCCGATTTCAAAACGTATGCCATCACTGAGCAGCCAGGTATACACGGTTTCGTTATAGGTGGGTGCGCCGTCAAAGGCAAAATACTTGAATACAAACAAAGCCAGAACAAAGGATATGGCCACGCCGGCAATAGTCACGGTATGGGCAACCGCACGGCTGATATAAGCATTGAAGACCCCGGCGAGTATTGAACCTATCAGCGGAACCAGTACAATGGCCAGATAAACTTGTGAGTCGCTATAATTTTCAAACACTGGATTAACCCTTCAATGAATCAAGTTCTTCAACATTAATGGCGCGTTTGTTTCTAAACAGAACCACTAATATTGCCAGACCAATGGCCGCTTCCGCTGCCGCAACGGTAAGAATAAAGAACACAAAGACCTGCCCGGCACTGTCGCCCAGATAATGAGAGAAAGCAATAAAATTGGTATTGACCGCCAGCAGCATCAGTTCGACACACATCAGCAGGATCAGGACATTTTTACGATTGATAAAGATCCCGGCCATGGCAATGGAAAACATAATGGCACCAAGAACCAGAAAGTGCGTCAGTGATAACATTATTTTTGCTCCTCTTTTGCAGGCTCATATTTTCTGGGCTGAGCATCTACTTTAACGACCTGCAGACGCTCCTTACTCTTAACGGCCACCTGATCTTCAATTTTCTGATGACGGGTATTAGGCCGTCTTCTCAATGTCAGACTGATAGCGGCAATAATACCCACCAGCAGGATCACGGCAGCAATTTCAAAGGAATACACATAGTCGGTATATAACACCTTACCCAGTTCACCGACATTGCTGTAATCCGCACCATGACGATCAGGAATGGTAAAGACTGATTCACTAAAGGATTCGCCGCCTACTACAAAGAAAATGGTCGCAAACATGGCAATGGCTACCGCCACTGCCAGTGGTAAATTATTCACAAAACCTTTTTTAATCTGGGCCATATTAATGTCCAGCATCATCACCACAAACAGGAACAGCACCATAACTGCACCGACATAGACAATAACCAGAATAATGGCCAGGAATTCGGCTTCCAGTAATAACCAGATGGCGGCTGAGGCAAAGAAACTCAGTACCAGAAAAAAGGCTGCTTTAACCGGGTTATTAACGGTGATCACCATTAATGCCGAAAGCACCATAAAGGCCGAAAAAATGTAAAAAACAAAGGTTTCCATAAATTATTCCACATTTGGCCGACATTGGGTCTGCCAGTTTTGTTAATCTTGACTCTTGTGTTAACTACTCATTATTAACGATAAGGCGCATCCTGAGCGCGATCCGCGGCAATCTGGGCTTCGTATTTATCGCCCACTGCCAGCAGTTTTTCCTTGGTCATTAATAAATCACCATGTTCTTCTCCGTGGTATTCAAAAATCCGGGTTTCCACAATGGAATCTACCGGACAGGATTCTTCACAAAAACCACAGAAAATACACTTGGTTAAATCAATATCATAGCTTTTAGTTCTACGTGTACCGTCTTCCCGCTGTTCTGATTCAATGGAAATAGCCAGTGCCGGACAGATGGCCTCGCATAGTTTACAGGCAATACAACGTTCTTCACCATTAGCATAACGGCGCTGTGCATGCAGACCCCGAAAGCGAAAAGACTGAGGCGTTTTTTCTTCCGGGTACTGTACCGTGATCTTTTTCTTAAAAAGATATTTGCCCGTCACACTCAGCCCCTTAAAGAGTTCTGCTAAAAACAGGCTGTTAAAAAATTGGGTCAATTGATGCACAAATTATCTCCAGAAAGCTTTACTAACTACTTTGGTAACGACGTTACTATTTACCATTTTGCTCTTTATATATGAATACTTACTTTTATCAATCCGCTCTTAGCCCTTAATAAACCAAGGGGCTAATTCCAGGTAATACATTAAACCTACCACATAAATCCAGACAATGGTGATGGGTATAAATACTTTCCAGCCCAGGCGCATGATCTGATCATAACGATAGCGTGGAAAGGTGGCCCTGAACCACAGGAACAGGAACATAAATATTGCAGTTTTGGCTAATAACCAGATAATACTGGAACCGGCCAAGAAACTGTCTCCCAGGCCCAGAGCACTGACACCTTCAAAAGGTGATAACCAGCCACCCATAAACATCAGGGCGGCCATAATGGAAATCAGGATCATATTGGCGTATTCCGCCAGGAAGAAAATGGCAAACAGGATACCGGAATATTCCACATGGAAACCGGCCACAATTTCAGATTCACCTTCGGCCACATCAAAGGGTGCCCGATTGGTTTCTGCCACACCGGAAATAAAATAAATTACAAACAGAGGCAGTAAGGGCCACATATACCAGCCCCAGATACTGCCGCTCTGCCCTTCTACAATATCACCGATATTCAGGCTGCGGGCCGCCATAACCACACCCACCAGGGCAAAGCCCATGGCAATTTCATAGGACACCACCTGCGCCGCTGTTCTTAAGGTACTCATAATGGCGTACTTGGAGTTTGAAGACCAGCCCGCCAGAATAATACCGTACACTCCGATGGAGGTCATGGCCAGGATATAGAGCAGGGCTACATTAATGTCCGCCAGTACCAATTCTGAACCGAAGGGTAGTACGGCCCAAGCCGCCAGTGCCGTTGCAATGGCCAAGGTCGGCGCGATGGTAAACAGTACCTTATTCGCATCAGAAGGAAAAATAATTTCCTTGAACATCAGCTTCATGGCATCGGCAATGGGCTGCAGCCAGCCGCGCGGTCCGACACGGTTAGGCCCAATACGCACCTGCATATAGCCGATGACTTTTCGTTCTGCATAGGTGAAATAGGCAACAGTCAATAATAACGGCACCAGGATCACAATGATCTTGACCAGTATATTGATTACCGGTATTTCATAAATGGATAAAATCAGGTCTAACAAAATCGGCTCCGTTTATCTAAGCTGTTTATTTTGCAATTTTTTAAAACTTTTTATAAATAAATGTAAATCTTTATAAAGCTGTTTGCTATTTTGCCTTAAGTTCAATGGCATTATAACCGCCGCCTAAAGCCGTTGCGGACTCAATACCCGCCGGAACATAGACGCAATTATCGGCAATTCGGTCATCGATACTGATATTAATGTCCACTGAATGACCATCCTGTACGGCAGAAACCGTCTGGCCGTCCTCTATTTTCAGTTTCTCTGCGGTCGCTGAGTTTATTCGGGCACAGTTAACCTGAGCATCAGCGGTTTTCTGCAGAGCTTCTGCCCGTCGGACTACCGCATCTAGCGTATATATCGGCAGTTCTGCAATACGTTGCAGAGCGGTTTCTGCAGTGCTTTTATCCGGACATTGCCAGGATAGTTTATTGCCTGCTTTATCTGTTACAGCATCACCGGCCACAGTCTTAACATCAGCCAGCACCTCATCTGAACTCTGGTAATCAAAACCGCTGACATCAAACAGATTACCCATAACCCGTAAAATCTTCCAGCCCGGCTTGGACCGGCCAATGGCCTTGTTGGCTGCCTGGAAGCTCTGCCAGGTTCCATCCACATTGATCAGGGTACCGGATGATTCGGAAATAGCTGATAGCGGTAATAAAACATCCGCACTGTTCTGCAAGAGGTCTGACTGGTACATACTTACAGCCACAACAAAATCAGCATTATCCAAGGCTTTTTGTACCTGAACAGGATTTTCTATATCCCGATCCGGCTCAATGCCGAATAAAATATAGCCTTTTCGAGGCTGAGCAAACATAGCCTGAGTATCCAGACCATTGCCTGACTCACCGGCCGCATTGCGGTTAGGCAGCAGCCCGGACAGATAAGCACCACTGGTATTAGCACCAGGGGTTAAATAGCTTAAAACTGAATCGGTGGCATCGGCAATAAAGCCTGCCAGCATACGCATGGAGGCATAATCCGGCATGGCCTGCAACATAGTGCCTATAATAACTGCGGCATTGTCAGCCTGATTTAAGTTTTCAATACACGCCTTATGTTCATCGTTGACCGTTTGACCTGAAACCAGAGCGGTCAGTCCTTTAGGGGCTTTTTTACCCGTAATTTCCAGAGCTGCTTTAGCCAGAGATTTTAATTCATCAATCATCCGCGAAGGAGCGGTAATAAATTCCTGGGCAAGTTTGAAAATCTGCTCATATTTAACGGGATTCATTACTGCAATCTGTGCACCGTTTAAGCTGGCCTGTCTTAAATGATGGCCCATAATCGGCTGTTCTTTACGGACATTGGAGCCAATCAGCAACGCGGCATTAAGGTTTTTAACTTCGGCCAGTTTCATACCCAGTCCCGGGAAACGGGGATCGGCATCCTGAGCGGAAAAGTCCGTCTGGCGCAGACGGTGATCAATATTATTGCTACCGATACCCCGCATCAGTTTCTGTAGTAAAAACATTTCTTCGGTGGTGGCAGAAGGTGAACAGACGGCGCCCAGATCACTGGCATCGGATATGGCTTTCAGACCGTTTACGGCAAACTGCAGGGCATCATCCCAGCTGGCTTCCTGCCATTGACCATTCTGCTTAATCATGGGGCTGGTCAGGCGATCCGCACTGTTAATACCTTCAAAGCTGTAGCGGTCACGATCTGAAATCCAGGTATCATTAATCGCGTTATTTTCCCGGGCAATGACCCGCTTAATTACACCGTTTTTGGTCTGGACATTAATATTAGAGCCAATGCAGTCATGGGCTGCCACAAAGTCATTGCTGGCCAGTTCCCAGACCCGGTAGGTGAAACGGGAAACCTTGGAGGTAAGTGCGCCCACCGGACATAAATCAATAATATTACCGGACAGTTCCGAGTCAATACTCTTTTCTATATAAGTGGCGATTTCCATCCAGTCGCCACGACCGGTAGCACCCATTTCACGCATACCGGCAATTTCCTGTCCAAAACGGACACAGCGGGTACAGTGAATACAACGGGTTAATTCAGTAGCAATCAACGGACCAATATTTTTGTCTTTTACCACCCGCTTTACTTCATGGTAATCGGATTTGTCTTTACCATAACCCACGGAAAATTCCTGTAAATCACACTCACCACCCTGATCACAGATAGGACAATCCAGCGGGTGGTTAATTAACAGAAATTCCATAACGGCCTGTTGAGCCGCCAGAGCTTTGGTGGATTTGGTATTCACCACCATGCCGTCAGTAATGGGTGTGGCACAGGCAGGAACAGGCTTGGGGGCTTTTTCCACTTCCACCAGACACATACGGCAGTTAGCAGCAATAGACAGGTTTTTATGATAACAAAAACGAGGTATGGCTATATCTGCATTATCAGCTGCTTCTATCAGCATCTGACCCTGCTCGGCCTGAACCTGTTTTCCGTTAATTGTAATTGTTACCATATTTAAGTACTCGTTAATCTTATCTTGTTAAGTCAGCCGCTAATCGTATTTTTAGCCGCTGAAGTTAATAATTACTTACTGCCCGGTCCGACCATGCATTTTTTATGGTCAATATGATATTGAAACTCATCTCGATAATGCTTGAGGAAACCTTTAACCGGCATGGATGCGGCTTCACCCAGGGCACAGATGGTGCGGCCCATAATGTCACCAGCCACTTTATCCAGCAGATCCAGATCTTCCTGCCTGCCCTGCCCGTGCTCTATTCGATGCATCACGCGAGACAGCCAGCCGGTACCTTCACGACAGGGCGTACACTGACCGCAGGATTCTTCGTGGTAGAAATGAGATAAACAGGCCAGAGCATTAACCATGCACATCTGATCATCCAGAATAATTACCGCACCGGAACCCAGCATGGAACCGGCCTTGGAAATGCCGTCATAATCCATGGTGACATCCATCATTTGCTCACAGGGAATAACCGGAGATGAACTACCACCCGGGATAACGGCTTTTAACTTGTAGCCGTCTTTCATACCGCCGCACATTTCCAGTAATTCTGAAAACGGGGTACCCATATTGATTTCATAGTTACCGGGTCGCTTCACATTACCGGATACTGAAAATATTTTGGTGCCGCCGTTATTCGGCTTGCCCATATCCAGGAACCACTGACCGCCTTTTTCCACAATAACCGGAATGGAGGCCAGGGTTTCTGTATTATTAATAGTGGTGGGTTTACCGTATAAACCGAAACTGGCAGGAAACGGCGGTTTAAAACGCGGCTGACCTTTTTTACCTTCAATGGATTCCAGTAGTGCGGTTTCTTCACCGCAGATATAGGCACCGCCGCCCAGATGCGCCTGCAGATCAAAATTAAAATCGCTGCCGAATATATTTTTACCCAGATAACCGGCTTCACGTGCTTCATTTAAGGCATTATCAAAACGGCTGAAAGGCTCCCAGAATTCACCACGTATGTAGTTGTAGCCCATATCAGCTCCAATACAATACCCGGCAATGGCCATACCTTCAATTAACTGGTGCGGGTTATAACGTAAAATATCCCGGTCTTTACAGGTACCCGGTTCACCTTCATCTGAATTACAGACGATGTATTTCTGACCCGGTGCCTGACGGGGCATAAAGCTCCATTTCAGACCCGTTGGGAAACCTGCACCACCACGGCCTCTTAAGGCGGAAGTTTTTACTTCTTCAATAATATCTTCAGCCGGGATCTTCTCGGTCAGAATCTTTTTCAGGGATTCATAGCCACCCACACTGAGATAGGACTCCAGTGTCCAGGGTTTATCAAGATGTAATGTTCTAAAACAAACTTCGTTTGCCATTTAATACTCCGCTTGGTATTGCTACTCAAGCAATCTGCCGTTTACAATTTATTTTGTGTTTTTGCTGCTGCGGTTATTTCAAACCCGCCAGTATTTCGTCTATTTTTTCCGGGGTCAGGTTTTCGTAATAGTGCTCGCCAATCTGGAACATTGGCGCACCGGAACAGGCTCCCAGACATTCTACTTCTTTAAGGGTAAACTGATTATCTTCCGTAGTTTCACCCAGTTTAATATTTAATTTATCTTCCAGATGTTCAACAATTTTTCCGGAGCCGCAGCTCATACAGGAAATATTGGTGCAGACACATATCTTATGTTTGCCTACCGGTTTGTGTTCATACATGGAATAAAAGGTAGCCACTTCATAAACATGAATTTTATCCATATCCAGATAGTCTGCTACCGCATCCATTAATTCCAGGGTTAACCAGCCGCCGTTCTGATCCTGAACAATACGCAGGGCCGCCATAACTGCTGACTGTTTCTGATCTTCCGGATATTTAGCCAGCCAGTGATCGATATCCTGTTTCGATTCGACATTGATTAAGTCAGCCTGAGTTGTTTGAGACATTATCGGTCAATCTCCCCAAATACAATATCCAGTGTACCAATTACAGTAACCACGTCCGCCAGCATATGTCCCTTAACCAGGAAGTCCATGGCTGAAAGGTGTGCAAAACCCGGAGCTCTGATTTTTAAACGATACGGTTTATTAGCTCCATCAGACACAATATAAGTACCAAATTCACCCTTGGGGTGTTCTACGGCACAATAGGCTTCCCCTTCGGGAACAATATAACCTTCAGTAAAGTGCTTGAAGTGATGGATTAAGCCTTCCATATCCTGTTTCATATCCATGCGTTCGGGCATAGTCAGTTTATGATCTTCATGCATAACCGGACCGGGGTTGTTCTGTAACCAGTCAATGCACTGGCTGATAATACGATTGGACTGGCGCATTTCTTCTACCCTGACCACATAACGGTCATAGCAGTCGCCATTGGTGCCGACAGGAATATCAAAATCCAGTTTGTCGTACACTTCATAAGGTTCCATTTTACGTAAGTCCCAGGCCACACCGGATGCCCGCAACATTGGGCCGGTCATGCTCAGGTCTTTGGCCTGTTCCTCTGTTAAACAACCAATATCAACGGTTCTCTGTTTCCAGATACGGTTATTGGTTAACAGGGTTTCGTACTCATCAACATAGGCTTCAAAGCGTTCAGTAAAATCTTTTAGAAAATCCAGCAAGGAGCCCTGACGATTTTTGTTCATTTCGTCCACTTCTTTCTGGTTATGCCATTGAGAAGCTTTATACTGCGGCATACTGTCAGGCAGATCCCGATAGACACCGCCGGGACGATAGTAAGAGGCATGCATACGGGCACCGGATACGGCCTCGTAAGCATCCATTAAATCTTCCCTTTCCCGGAAACAGTACAGGAACATGGTCATAGCACCCACATCCAGGGCATGGGTGCCCAGCCACATCAGGTGGTTCAGAATACGGGTAATTTCATCAAACATCACCCGGATATACTGAGCACGTTCCGGCACTTCGATATCCAGCAGTTTTTCAATGGTCATGCAATAGGCGTGTTCATTACACATCATGGATACGTAGTCGAGACGATCCATATAACCTACACTCTGATTATAAATGCGGCTTTCCGCCAGTTTTTCAGTGCCGCGATGCAGCAGACCGACATGAGGATCAGCTCTTTGAATGACTTCCCCGTCCAGTTCCAGCACTAGACGTAATACCCCGTGTGCAGCAGGGTGCTGAGGGCCAAAGTTAAGGGTATAGTTCTGAATTTCTGACATTAGGCTTTATCCCCGCTTTCATTGGCTGCGGCATTTTTGGCATCGGCGGCTTCCTGGGCCATGGCCGCCAGTTCCCGTTCTGCATAACGGTTGTCATGCCTGATCACTCTTGGAATATTAACCCGCTCTTCAATACTTACAGGTTCATAGATAACCCGTTGTTTATTAGCGTCATAACGCATTTCAACCTGCCCGACTAATGGGAAGTCCTTACGTAAAGGATGACCAATAAAACCGTAATCGGTAAGGATACGGCGCAGATCCGGGTGGCCGGTATAAAGAATACCAAACAGGTCAAAAGCTTCACGTTCAAACCAGTTGGCGCCATTCCATAGAACTACTACGGAATCTACCACCGGGAAGTCACTGTCCAGCCAAGTACGAATGCGAATACGATGATTATTTGTTACAGATAATAAGTGGTAAACCGATGCATAGCGGGTCTGACAGGCCATTGAACCTTCATAGCTGCTATAATCCACCCCGCAGATATCAATAACTGTATCAAAGGCCAGTTCTGGATCGGCTTTTAAAGTTTTACAAACGGCAATGAGATTCTCTTTGCTGACTTCAATGGTGAGTTCACCATGAGCAACTGTAGCTGAAACACTCTCAATAGAGGCCAGTTTGGCAGTTACTTTTTCAGACAGTTCAGAATAATATTGAGACATTCAGTATTTCTCTATTTAACTTATATTGGCTATTGACGTATTGGGTATTAACGTATGTTTTGTTTCTGCCTAACAGGCAATGGTATTGGTACGTTTAATCTTGTTCTGCAGCTGGATAATACCGTACAGCAGAGCTTCGGCTGTGGGTGGACAACCCGGCACATAAATATCTACAGGGACAACCCGGTCACAGCCTCGTACCACGGAATAGGAATAGTGGTAATAACCACCGCCATTGGCACAGGAGCCCATGGAAATCACCCAGCGGGGTTCAGCCATCTGGTCATATACCTTACGCAGGGCAGGCGCCATTTTATTCACCAGGGTACCGGCTACAATCATTACATCCGATTGCCGGGGGCTGGGACGAAAGACAATACCAAAACGGTCCAGGTCATAACGGGAAGCACCAGCCTGCATCATTTCTACTGCGCAACAGGCCAGTCCAAAGGTCATTGGCCACATGGAGCCGGTTCTGGCCCAGTTAATCATTTTATCCGCAGTGGTGGTGATCAGGCCTTCTTCAAGTATTCCTTCTATTCCCATTCAAGCGCACCTTTTTTCCATTCGTAAATAAAACCGACCACTAATAAACCCAGGAAAATAGCCATAGCGACCAGTCCAAAGATACCGATGCTGTCCAGCACCACGGCCCAAGGAAACAGGAATGCAATTTCCAGATCAAAGATAATAAACAGGATGGCAACCAGGTAGTAACGAACATCAAACTTCATTCGGGAATCTTCAAATGCCTCGAAGCCGCATTCGTAAGGGGAATTTTTTTCTCGATCAGGTTTGTGTGGAGACAGGATCAGACCTGCTGCAGTCATACCGATTCCAACCAGAAGCCCCACTCCCATAAAAATCAGTACGGGAAGGTAGTTTTCAAGCATATTAGCGCTCCTTACATAATCTGGCCGCAATTTGACTTAGCCAGACACTAATATTATTTATGGATTATTACGTCGTTTAAGTGCAAGTTTAAGAGCTGATTCAATAACTGGCACTTAGTTTTTTTATATCTATTTGAAACGTATTGGTTTTTAACTCTTTGTTTGCAACTTACAGGTAACCTGTCTGTAACACGCCTGGTACTTTTAAAAACGATACCGCAAGTCTTGAATGAGTAATACTTTAAACCAAATCTAAACGTATTAAAAGCCTTTTTAACCGGCTTTTGCGCATTTTATATGCAGCATATCAGGAAGGTTTAACGGGAGCTATAGAAGTATTTGCTAACTTATTGATAGATATCAATAAGAACGAAATACTGATCCCGTAAACCCCTCCCATTGTACTAAAATCAATTTCTGTATAAGCTCGGCCTGAAACAGAAAATTCAGGGATTAAACCTGAATTAAT
>JBHNNM010000013.1:0-17499 GCA_048563625.1 Gammaproteobacteria bacterium
CCGATTCTCTGAATTCCGGGGTATAGCTCTTTGCTTGTCTTGTTTTATCTGTCATTTTGAACACACTCTCTTTTTAAAAGTATTTTAAGTTGTGTGTCCGGAATAGTATAGCCACATCAGTTTGCCTTTGGGATCAAAATGCTTACCATCTTTGGCTCCGCTATCTGCCTGCACACTAGCAGCACCGGCGGCAAAAGGCGAACCGCTAATAACCAGGGCAGTTGAAGCAATGGCCATCAACATCCTGATAAAAGTTCTGTTCCTCATTATTTCTCCTTTCTGTAAGCTAATAATAGGTAATGGGCTCGGGATAATGTAATCTGGGGAGCCTGTATGCCTGAAAAAATACTCAGTTATTGATGCTGTGTCTGAACTGATATGATTTGTTCCTGCTCAAATTAAACAGTAATACATCAAATACATGGCATCTTGTCAAGATAAATTAAGCGCGATTACCCTGCTGCACGGGTAAAGAGCCATTTAACTCCATCTCTGAACATATTATACTACTGGCCTCTTATTTACTTGATAACCACTGTCTATTCTGGAGTAGCAAATTGTTTAAATCTGTCAGCCTTATTATTGTGGTCGCTCTGGTGGTTTTCGGCTGGTGGTTTTATAGCAATATTACCACCCCGCAGGCTGACAGCGGTGTCCTGGTAAACAATCTGCCCTGGCAAATCACCGTGGTGGATCCGCACACCCTGCATGTGCTGGATCTGGATATTGGACGTTCGACACTGGATGATGCGGTTAACTCCCTGCTCAGTGAATACAATCTGGCCTGGTTTGATAACCCGGATAATAGTATCAGCCTGGAGGCTTATTTTATCCGGGTAAGTAAATCGGGTTTACGAGCCAAAGTGGTTCTGCAGCTGGATGCTTCCGGTCTGGATACGGACTATCTGAAAAAAAATTCCGGTAAGCCGGAAATACAGACCTCCCGTTCCATTAAATACCCTCTGGACGATCTGGCGCATACATTAAAAGACAGAAAGATCCTCCAGCTAACTTATATACCTAAAATTAATCTTGATCAGGACATGATTACCAGTCGTTTTGGCAAACCGGCAGAAAATATTGTAGTGGATGAAAATACTGAATTCTGGTTGTATCCGGACAAAGGCTTGGTTATAAACTGGAACCGCAAGGCCAAGGAAGCCTTTCATTATATCCCGCCGGCCGATTTTGACAGAGTACAGAAGAGCATCATACAGGCGGCAGAACAGGCCAAAGCAGGGCATGATGATACAGCCGCCCTTTCGGATGTTAAATAGCCTTTTAAACTATGTCTTCAAAATCCAGGTCTACAAAATCCAGAACAGTCACTGAACCCGATTATGTTGCCTGTGATGCCTGTAAATTATCCCCAATCTGTACCCCTGTTGATGTAGGCGGACACACTTATGATTTTACCGGGCAGATGGTTCATCGGCGGCATTTCTTTAAAAAAGGGACTTTTATCTTCAGGCAGGGAGCCTGCAGAACTGGTTTATGCTATATCAGCCGGTACGGTTAAGCTGATACCTGAAGTAAAAAACAGCCGCAGAGTGGTGGATTTTCGAATTCCGGTGAACTGGTGGACATCAGTTCTCTTATTGAAGGCGTGCACACTTACAGCGCTCAGGCTCTGGAAGATACTTATTTGTGCGAAATAGGCAAGGAAACCCTGGTAGATATTGCCTCTCAGATCCCGCAGGTACAGGGGCGCCTGATGAATGTGGTTAACAAGGAACTGGCCAGTATTCAGAAATCGGCTCTGTTTCTGCACGGCAATGTTAATGCTGAAGAAAAAATTGCCGCCTTTGTTCTTAATCTGGCCTGGCGTTATTCCTTAAGCGGCTATTCAGCCGAGAGCTTTAAACTGACTATGACCCGAACCGACATTACCGATTATCTGGGATTATCTAAAGAAACCGTTATCCGCCTGTTTAAAAAACTCGAACAGGCAGAACTGCTCAGAGTACAGGGTAAACAGCTCACTATAAAAAATATGGATAACCTGCAGAATTTTGTGGGTATCCATCTTATTTCTGCAGATTAAAGCCTTTTTCTAAATACCTCTATACTGAAAAATGTGAGGCATTTCACACAGCTAGCGATCATTTCACCCAAAAATTGAACTTTTTTGATACTAAAATAAATCCCTTTAAAAATATAGGGTTAATGTGATTAACCTAGTATAAGCCTCGGATTTTAGTGGTATTTATCACCAAAATATATTAGAAATGATTGATACTTGAACACAAAAGAGGTAATATTTGACTTGCAGGATTTGCCTGATCTAAGCTGATTTTTGAAAAACAGTAAATAAAAATAGTGATCAGGCTAACCAGTAAATTTTTTGGGTAATTTTTTGTAATGATTAATTGTGGAGAACACTATGGAAGAAGCTGCAGCGGAGCAGAAGTATAACTTCGACGTTGTGCGCTGGTTTGCCGTAATGACCGCCGTTTACCTGGTAGTAGGTGCAACGGTAGGGGTATATATTGCCTCTGAATTGGCATGGCCGGTGCTCAACTTTGACAGTCCTTATTTATCGTTTGGACGTTTACGACCTTTACATACCAATGCGGTTATTTTTGCATTTGGTGGATGTATCCTGATGGCAACCGCTTTTTACACGGTACAGCGTACCTCTGGTGTAAAACTCTGGAGTAACAAACTGGCATGGTTCACCTTCTGGGGCTGGAACCTGATTATTGTTGCTGCTGTTATCACTCTGCCTTTAGGTTTAACTCAGTCTAAAGAATACGCTGAACTGGAATGGCCGATTGACCTGGCGATTGCCGTGGTCTGGCTGTCGTACATGTTCAACTTCCTGATGACCCTTGCGAACCGTAAAACCAAGCACATTTATGTGTCCAACTGGTTCTTTATGGGCATGATGATTATGATCACCATTCTGCATGTGGTTAATAGTGCTGCTATCCCTGTTGGTGCTTTCAAATCCTACTCTTTATACTCCGGTGTACAGGACGCCATGATTCAGTGGTGGTGGGGTCATAATGCGGTAGGGTTCTACCTGACTGCGGGCTTCTTGGGTATTATGTACTACTTCGTTCCAAAGCAGGCCAATCGTCCTGTGTTCTCTTATCGTTTATCTGTTATTCACTTCTGGGCTCTGATGTTCGGTTATGTATGGCTGGGTGCTCACCACCTGCAGTACACTGCATTGCCTGACTGGACCGGTTCTTTAGGGGCTGCGGTTTCCATTGCTATGATTCTTCCATCATGGGGTGGTGCGGTTAACGGTATGATGACTTTATCCGGTGCGTGGGATAAATTACGTAATGACTACGTATTACGCTTCCTGATTATGTCTCTGGCATTTTATGCCATGTCTACTTTTGAAGGTCCAATTATGTCCATTAAGACAGTAAACGCACTGTCTCACTACACTGACTGGACCATTGGTCACGTACACTCCGGTGCTCTGGGCTGGGTTGCTATGGTTGGTATCGGTGCTCTGTATCACATGATTCCAAAAATTTTCCATACTCCAATGTATTCTCAGAAACTGATTAATATGCACTTCTGGACTGCAACCGTTGGTACCGTGGTTTACATTGTTGCCATGTGGGTATCCGGTATCATGCAGGGTCTGATGTGGCGTGCTTATGATGAGTACGGAACTCTGGCTTATACTTTTGCAGAATCTGTAGAAGCTATGCATCCATATTACGCAATGCGTGCTATTGGTGGTGGCACCTTCTTACTGGGTGCAGTAATTATGCTGTATAACATTATTATGACTGTTCTGAAAGCCAAGAGCGAAGGCACAGTTAAAGCGGCACAAACTGCTGCTGTAACGGCATAAGGAGGAGTTGTAAAATGGCTTTTAATGATCCACAATCAAATGAAAATGGCATGCAAAGCAAGGCCGAAAAAAATGTCTGGCTGTTAGCTTTCTTTACCTTTCTGGTGGTGTCTGTGGCAGGTATCGTAGAAATTGTACCGCTGTTCTATCTCGACAACGCATTGCCTGCAAAAAATATCCTTGGTGTTGTCTGGAAAAGAGACGCTGGCCAGTCACTGGATGACTGGAAAGAAGGTGATGGGGTTCGTCCTCTGAAGCCTCTTGAACTGGCGGGTCGTGACATTTACCAGCGTGAAGGGTGCTATCTGTGTCACTCTCAGATGGTACGTCCATTCCGTGATGAGAAAGAGCGCTATGGTCACTATTCACTGGCTTCCGAGTCAATGTATGACCATCCTTTCCAGTGGGGTTCAAAACGTACTGGACCTGATCTGGCTCGTCTGGGTGGTAAATACTCTGATGAATGGCATATACAGCACCTTAAGGCGCCTCGTTCCGTGGTACCTGAGTCAGTAATGCCGAATTATCCATGGCTGTTGGAAAACACCGTGGATGGAGAGACTCTTAAAGCTCATATGCGTGGTTTAAGATCTGTGGGTGTTCCTTATACTGATGCTGATATCGAAAGCGCAGCGGCCGTTACCGGTAAAACCGAAATGGAAGCTATGGTTGCCTATCTGCAGCAGCTTGGAACAATGGTTAAATTCCAGGAAGGGGTAGAATACCGTGAGTAATCCTTCTTCAGGCACTGGTGCCTATATAGAAGAAAATGCACAAGGTTATTTCCATACTGACTGGAGTGCAATGACTTCTCATGACTGGGCAGGGCTGTTAATCACTGTGGTTACCTTTGTCCTGATGGTCATTGCTTACTTCTACGTTTTTCGTCCAAAAAACAAGGATAAACTTGAGCAGCAGAAATACATGCTGATGGACGAAGAAACCACAAATACGGAGAAAAAATAATGTCGGAACATGAGCATAATCCCTTTCCCGATGAAGGGAATACTGGGCATATCTGGGATGATAATCTGAGAGAACTTGCGAATCCTGCACCAAAATGGTGGATGATGGCTTTTTATGCCAGTATCGCATTTGTTATCGGTTATGGTCTTATTTATCCCATGATTCCATTAGCAGACAGCTATACCAAAGGTCTAACCGGCTGGACAGCTATTGGTGAATATAAGGTAGCAATTTCTGAAGTTGAAGCTATTCGTAAACCTTATGAAGATAAAATTGCCAAAATGTCAGCCAAGGAAATTCTGGCGGATGCTGAGCTTTCTGCTTATGTAGAAGCATCCGGTAAGGTTATCTTTGGTGATAACTGTGCGGCCTGTCATGGCACCGGTGGTGCGGGTAACACAGGTTTCCCGGTACTGGCGGATGATGACTGGCTGTATGGTGGAAGCATTGAGCAGATCCAGGCTACTATTACTAATGGTAGACAGGGTATGATGCCCAAGATGGGTGGCCAGCAGCTGACTGATGCAGAAATCGATAAACTGGCTAATGCCATTTACAATGGTACTGTGACTAAAGAACCTCTGTATACCAGCAAGGGTTGTATGGGCTGTCACGGTCCTGATGGTAAAGGTATGGCTGCACTGGGTTCTGCAAACCTGACCGATGGTATCTGGCGCTTCAGTGAACCTGATCAACTGGCTTCTATCAAATACACTATTAAGCATGGTGTAAATGATGCCAGTGATCCTGAGACCAGAAAACCCAAAATGCCAGCATTTAAAGATAAACTGTCTGAACAGGATATCAAGAAAATGGGAGTTTACGTTTATAAGTTTGGTGGGGGCAAGTAAGTTTTTAAGCTAACATCGTTTGTCGGTGTTCTGCTAAAGAGCTATATTGAGTATTAAGTGATATAGGTCAACAGGATACCGACATAAAATCGTTATGATTAAGCTTTATAAAATTAGTATGTTAGAAAATACTTTTGTAACATACTATCTTGGTTAATATAGGAGTGTTCTTATGAATGATGCTGTATTTTGGGGTTCTATTGCAGCTGTCGGTATCTGTGTTGTAATTCTTGTGTATTTAGGCATCTTGGCCGTCAAAAATATCAACACTGATCACAGCGATGATTAAAAAGTTTTAAAGCAAAAAAAGAGAGGCTTGCCTCTCTTTTTTTTGGCATCAATTCTTTTAATAACAAAATTTACTGTAATAATTATATGTAACATAAGTTACTTATAATGTTCTTATTTGATCTATAATAAAATAGTTAGCTTTTATTTTTTCAGTGTTTATCATTTTAGAGAAATAACCATTATGGCCGAAAAAAATATTCATGAACAAACAATAGAAGAACTCTACGCTGAAGCCAATGAGCATAAGATTAATGTGGGTGATGTAAAAATTCACGCTAAGCGTATGAAGGGTAAATTCAGAAGCATAAAATGGCTAACTAATTCCATCTGGTTAATTCTTTTTTTCGGACCGTATTTACGCTGGAATGGAGATCAGGCCGTATTGCTGGATATTCCTAACCGTCAGTTTCATATTTTTAATATTACTCTGCTACCGCAGGACTTATGGATGCTGTCATTCGTTCTGTTATTTTTTGCTATTCTGCTAGCGGTAGTCACGGCCTTGGCCGGCCGGGTATGGTGCGGGTTTTTCTGTTTTCAGACAGTATGGACCGATGTGTTTACCTGGATTGAAGATAAAATAGAAGGTGGGCCTGCAAAACGTCGCAAACTGGATAAGGCCCCTTGGGATATGAAAAAAATCACCATGCGGGCCAAAAAATATCTGCTCTGGTTATTAATTTCAGTGTTTACCGGCATTAGTTTTGTAGCCTGGTTTACCGATTCGTTTCAGCTCTGGAAAGATCTTATTACCTTACAGGCTTCTTCCACAGTCTGGATCACCATTTTAATGTTTACCGTGGGTACTTTTAACCTGGCTGGATTTTTACGTGAGCAGACCTGTTTCTGGCTTTGCCCCTATGCCCGTATTCAGGCAGTAATGATTGATGATACCTCCATTGTACCCAGCTACGATGTACCACGGGGTGAAAAGCGTGGTCGCCTGGTCAAAGGCAAACCGGTATCTGAAGATCAGGGTGACTGTGTTGACTGCAACCAGTGCGTAGCTGTCTGTCCTACCGGTGTAGATATTCGCGGTGGCCAGCAGGAAGGCTGTATTATGTGCGGTTTATGTCTGGATGCCTGTGATGCGGTAATGGACAAAATTGGTAAACCCAAAGGCCTGATAAAATATGCTTCCTGGGATGGTATACGCGGCAAGGAAGAAAAGCCTCTATTCAAGCGTCCCAGAGTCTGGCTGTATACCACTATTATGACTATTGCCCTGGCTGGTATTATATATGGCCTCAGTGGTATGGAGTCCATTGAACTAAAAGTTATTCATGCCAGACAACCCCTGTTTGTCCTGCAAAGTGATGGCACCATACAAAATCGTTACACATTAAAGGTATTAAATAAACTTCCTGCAGATATGGATGTCAAAGTAAGCGTAAAGCAACATGATTTAAAAGGCCTGATTATTAGTGGTGCGGAAAAGCCCGTAAAAGCCAATCATGGTATTGTTACACCGGTTACCATTTTTGTGAAAGTACCTAAGAAAAACCTGACGGCACAATCGGTACCGATCACCTTTGTAGTGGATGGTAAAGACGAGACTGGTCAGGTTTATCATAGTGAACGGGAAAGTGTGTTTATCGGACCTAAATGATAAATTCGAACTTCAATTTGAGTATTCTCTTTAACAGGGGAATAATAGTTAATTCAATTATGGGTGTTAATAGCAAATTGATATTAACACCCTTTGTTTTTGTTTGTGGTGGTTATGAATACAGAAAAAGAAAATACAAAAAAGAAAAACTGCTATAAAAGTCCCTGGGTAATAGGCTGGCTGCTGCTGGTGGCAACGGTACTGGGCGTTAATATGTACATGATTATGCAGTCTATGAATGATTTTCCTGGACTGGTTGTGGATGACTTTTATGAACGCGGCCAGGATTATGAAGAAAACATCCATAAAAAACTGGATAATAATAACCTCTGGAAAACCAGCTTTGACTATCAGCAGATTCATCCGAATCAGCCGGCTGATATACGTTTTGTGATCACTGATCAACAGGGTAATACTGCGAATATAGAAAAAATAACTATGTATCTATATCGTCCCGCCAATGCAAAAAAAGATTTTTCCATGCCTATGAAAGCAACAGAAAAAAATAATACTTGGCATACCAGTGTCACTTTTGACAGTAAAGGCAAATGGGATATGCTGGTCAGTGTCATTATAGATGGTAAAGAAGCCAACTATGGTGAAAGTATTTTTGTTAATGACTGATTATAAAATCAGATAAACTAAAGCCATAAAAATAGTGAGTCACTCCGAAACCTGCGATCATTGCCACCTGCCCCTGCCTGAAGGGGAAAAAATAACGGTAACCATAAACGATAAAGAAATGCAGTTTTGCTGTTATTCCTGCAAAACCGTATGTGAAACCATTTATGGTTCAGGTATGGAAGGCTTTTATCAGCGCACACCTGATAATGAAACCCTGCAGCCGCCTCCTGAAATTGATTCCCAGCTGGAAGTTTATGATCTGGATGAAGTTCAGGGGGATTTTGTTGATAGCCTGGGTGATATACGGGAAATACATCAGCTGGTGGAAGGCATTCACTGTGCCGCCTGTGTCTGGCTGATTGAACGGCGGCTGGCCATGGTTGATGGAGTTCTGGATGCCTATGTTAATCTCAGTGCCAAAAAGCTTAAGGTTAAATGGGATAACCGGAAAATTAAGTTATCCCGCATATTGCAGATCCTTGGTCAGATTGGTTATGCGGCCGTGCCCTATGATCCGGAAGCGGCTGAAGGGCAGATAAAAAAAGCCGATCGTCAGCTGTTATTTCGCCTAGGTTTTGCCGGCTTTGCGGCCATGAACCTGATGTGGATCTCCATTGCGCTTTATACCGGGGCTGATGAAGGTAAATTTAAAGAACTGTTTTACTGGCTGGGATTCGGCCTGGCCACACCCACTTTAATCTATTCAGGCTATCCTTTTTTCCGGGGTGCTATTACCGGTCTGCTCAATTGTCATCTGACCATGGACCTGCCCATTGCTATCGGGGCGACCATTACCTATTTATATTCCTGTTATGTTGTGATTAGCGGCTCCGAAATTGCCCATGTCTATTTTGACACCGTGGTTAACTTTATTTTTGTTATTCTGACTGGTCGCTACCTTGAGGCAATGTCCAAACGCCTGGCAGTACAGTCCTCTCAACGGCTGCTGGATCTGCAGCCTAAAATCTCTACCCTGATTGAGGGTGGTGAAACAAAAATTGTACCCATACGGGCCCTGAAAGAAGGTGACTGGGTACTGGTTAAGGCCGGAGAAAAAATTCCGGTGGACGGAGTGATCCTCAAGGGTGAAGGGATCATTGATGAGTCCATGCTGACTGGGGAATTTGTGCCGGTAGCCAAATTTAAAGGCGATTATGTTTCAGCAGGTACCACCAATAAGGATGGTGTACTGACCATTGAAGTAAAAAACACTCTGAAAAATACCGCTCTGGGTAAAATTATTCATCTGGTGGATGAAGCTCAGTCAACCCGAGCTCCGATTCAATGCACTGCGGATCGCATTATTCCCTGGTTTGTATCTGTGACTCTGATTCTGGCGACCTTAACCTTTTTCTTCTGGGTTAATAAGGACTTTGAACTGGCTTTAATGGCAGCCACCTCGGTGCTGATTATTACCTGTCCCTGTGCATTTGGCCTGGCCACCCCAATGGCTATTGCGGTGGCCACGGGCGTCGGTGCGCGGATGGGGGTACTGGTAAAACACGGGGCGGTACTGGAGATATTATCTTCAATTAAAGATTTTATATTTGATAAAACCGGTACTCTGACCCAGGGCAAAATGCTGGTCAGTACCCTGTATGATATACCGCTGGATCAAACCGGCAGGATAGAGTCCATTAATGTCGATGAAGAGCGCATGGCACAACTGGATCAACGTCAGAAATCCATTCTGTCATTAGCATGGTACCTGGAAAAACAGTCGGAACACATGATTGCCAAAGCTATTGTCAGTTTTGCACAGCAATACGCTTTACAGCACTGGATTCGTCAGACCCTTAAAAGCAGTGATGACGATCTGGAGCATATTAAGGTAATCTCCGGCTCAGGAATACAGGCTAGTTATCAGAACAGGCAGGTGGCCATCGGACATCTGAACTGGATAAAAGAAAAGGCTTCATTGTCACCGGAGCTGGTCGCAGAACTTGAACAGGAAATGCAGCAATACCATGTCTGCGGCAGCAGTGTAGTCTATATCTGGGTTGAGGCACAGGCTTTAATGGCCTTTGTGGTGGAAGACAAATTACGTGAAGATGCCCCCGGCATTATTAAAAAAATGCATGAACAGGGCTTTCATGTTACATTGTTGAGTGGTGATAAACAGGAAGTGGCTCAATATATGGCAGATAAGCTGGGTATTGAGGAAGTGATTGCAGAAGTGATGCCGGATCAAAAAGATCAGTTAATTCAGCAAAAACAGCAACAGGGGTTGAAGGTGGCTATGGTCGGTGATGGTATTAATGATGCACCGGCTCTGGTCAGGGCCGATGTGGGTATAGCCATGGGCTCGGGCACCGATGTCTCTATAGAAAGTGCCGATGTTATCCTGGTCAATGGAGAACTGGCAAAAATTCCGCTGGCAGCCGAATTGTCCCGGGCAACACTGACAACCATTAAGCAGAATATAGTCATTTCTATTGTCTATAATATTATTATGGTGCCGCTGGCCATGGCGGCTATGATCACACCACTGGTCGCAGCGATCTCCATGCCCTTAAGCTCTTTGCTGGTGATTGGTAATGCCGCCAGGTTGCGCTGGCGCTTTAAAAACAAATAATGGGTAACAATAGATGGATGTAATATACGGTTTAATCCCCAGTATGATTATTATCGGCATTATCCTGGTGGTGATCCTGTTCTGGGCCATAAAAGCAGGGCAGTTTGATGATCTGGAAGGTGATGCCCATCGTATCCTCCTGGACGAAGATCTTGCGATAGATGAAAAAAAAACGCACAATTATAAACAGCAGGAAAATTCAACTTCTCAGACAGACGGTCAAACAGACAGTCCGTCTGAAAAAATACCCGGAAAAAAGGAAAATCAAGGGTAAACCAGCATAGTAAAAATCATATTTGAATATTAATATATACTAAATTAAATTTTCATTTTAATTTCAATAAAATGATACCGCAGGAGTGTTTTATGAATAAAATTACAAAATTGATGGTAGGTACCTCATTACTGGCAGCTTCTGTTGCCGCTTCAGCATGGAATTTTGGTGGGGATTCCTGGAGTTGGGGAAAAGATTATTCCTATAATAGCGGCCCGTACAGCAATAGCTGGGGAAGTGGCCGAAATGGTTGGGGTGGTAACCGCTAACCGCTGGGGCGGAAATAATGCACCCTAGAACTGTGGCAATAACAATAACCGTCGTTATTATGGTGGTCCTGGCGCTTATGGTCCAGGTCCTGGTTATGGTGCTTCAGGACCTATGTATGGCCCAAGCCCCGGCAGTGACTTTGATCCAGCTGCAAACCCATACATTAACCCACCACCAGCTCCGGAAGCACCGATTCTGGAACAGCCTGCTGCGCACCAGCAGCCCCGGCTACAGAAGCTGCACCTGAACAAACTACAGTGACTCAATAGGTCGCATTCTCTCTCCCATTGGGAGAGGGAAAAAGGGTGAGGGGCTTTTAAAGCAGTTACCAAACCAATAAAAAAGGGAGCTAATAATAGCTCCCTTTTTTATTAATTGGCTTTTTTTGCTTATTAAATTAAGCAGCCATAGTCATAGCAGACTTAAGTTTTTTTATGGCATTGCTTTCAAGCTGTCTGACCCGCTCAGCAGAAATATCATATTTACCGGCCAGCTCCTGTAAAGTGAGTTTGTCATCACTTAACCAGCGTTTTGAAACAATGTCACGGCTGCGGTCATCCAGAGTAGCCAGTGCCGTATGCAGTAATTCTGATTCCCTGTCCTTGCTGTCAGAAGTGATCAGAGACTGTTCTGGTGATGGCTCAGCAGACTCGAGATAGTTAGCAGGGATAACCGGAGTATTCTCATTATCCTCTTCATCATAACCATCAAAAGCATTGTCCTGATAAGTCAGGCGGGCTTCCATCTGTAGAACATCTTTAGTCATTACACCCAGTTCTCTGGCAACGGTATTGACCTCTTCATCTGAGAACCACCCTAAACGCTTTTTCTTACGGCGAAGGTTAAAAAACAGTTTGCGCTGTGCCTTGGTCGTGGCAATTTTAACAATACGCCAGTTACGCAGAATGTATTCATGAATTTCTGCTTTAATCCAGTGTACGGCAAAAGAAACCAGACGGACCTTTCTGGCAGGATCAAAACGCTTAACTGCCTTCATCAGGCCGATATTGCCTTCCTGGATCAGGTCACCCTGGGGTAAACCGTAACCGCGATAGCCGCGGGTAATATGCACGACAAAACGTAAATGAGACATAATCATACGTTGTGCTGCATCCAGATCACCTTCATCCTTGACCTTTTTTGCCAGTTCGACTTCTTCTTCAGCAGTTAGCATGGGGATCGAGTTAACAGCACTGATATAACTATCAAGGCTACCGGTAGAGACCGCCAATGGTAGAGCTAGAGATTTATCTGTCATGTGTTTCTTCCTCGTTTAAAAATTTCCGTTAATCGTAAGAAGCCATTCTTTATAAATATTGTTAAAGTAACGCTGTCAAAATCAATTACGGAGCAAAGAGTGTTGTTATAAAACCAGCTCTTTGACAGGAACGGGCTTTATAAAAGTATTTTATTAAGCCCGTTCCTGTACACTGGTAATTTTAGCACTCTTTAGCATAGAGTGCTAATTTTAAAAAAAGTTCAATAAATGTCAAAATATTTTTAACTTTTATGCAGCTTGACAAAGCATATCAGAATTTATTAACCAAGTAAAATAATCAGGTATTTTATTGTTAATATATCCTTGTTTTTTATAGGTATTTATTGAATAGTTTAATAGCCCTCCGGCGGAATATTAACGCCATTCTGGATTAGCCAGCCCCGATCCAGCTGCCATTTAACCTTCCGGATATCGGACTCAGCAAGTGTGGTTTTTTCTATTTCAGTCTGCACTCGAGCCAGCTGTTCCCTGGCCTGCTGATAATCGTCTGAAAGCATGCTCAGGCCTTTAACCTGTGGAAAAATCAGGCCAATCACCTTGCCGCAGGGGACTTCAGTGGAAATGGGGCTATTAATAGTGGCAATTCCCTGCTTAATGCGCAATACTTTAAAATGATAAGGGAAGTTACGGATCTCAGCCCTGTGTTCAAGTTTCTGATTCAGTTCCCGAACACGTGCTGGCTGATAGAAAAAAGCAAACATCAGACCGACACAGATGGTTATCAGTACCAGTGCGTATATTTTGGTTCCCTTCTTCATTAATAATTCCTGGTTTGCGTCAGCAGTGGCTTATGAAAGGCAGGTAATTATATTAAAATAATAAATAATGGATTTATGTGAGTTATATTACTGAGATGATTAAATAGAGGGTGTATAATATTACTTTATTATTAGGGGAATATTATGGGAAATACACTCTGGTTCATTACTATACTTCAGGAAAAACCTTGGCTGGGATTCTTAATTGGTCTATGCTTTATGGCAGTAATGTTCTTATCAAAGAATCTGATTGTTTATCTGTATGCAAAAAATTCAGAAAAGAAAGCAAAAGAGGCGTTGGCTGCTGAGTCAAAACTGGACATAGTGGAAGATTAGTAAACCCTCTCCAGACGGAGAGGGTCAGGATAGTCTGTTAAAGGTGTTTATTTTTTAACCAGATCAGCCAAGCGGGAACTGATACAGCCTGCCCAGAAATCCAGAACCGGGGCCACATCAGACAGTTGAACCTTATCCGTTTCATCTACGGCTTTATCTCCAGACTCCAGATCGATAGCCTCGGCCAGCAGTTTGCCGTTGACTGAATCCACTACCTTAACTTCTGAGACAACCCTTAACCTTTTGTCTGAAGCACCACTGGCTCTGGAAATACCAGTAACCGCTGCTGCAATGGGAATATACTGATAGGCTTTCATGTCATCATAGCTGAGATACACACTGGTAATGCCTGCCTGTACTCTGAGAGTGCCGGGACCGGCCTGATCCACTACACTAAAATTCTGTGACAGTTTCTGTTTCAGCAGAGCTTGGTAGTGGTCAGCAATTTTTACTAGCAAGGTCTGATCCACTTCATTGGTTGCATTGTCGGGAGTAATAATCAGCACCTTGTCTACCATAGCATTGCTGTACTGGGACCAGTCAACGCCTGAAGCGACATAACTTTTGGCATTGTCATTGGTGGCAGAATCTGTCAGTACCGAGTAATCACTTAAAAAACCGGAATATTTGTCTTCACTCACTGTGTTTTGCGCACAACCACTTAGAAATGCACCGGCAATAAACAGTGCGGGTAAAAGTTTTTTCATTTTAAAGCCATTTTGGAAGGTTAGGATATTCATTAATAGCAGTAATAATAAATTACTGTATCAAAAATAATAAAGCTGGGTTAACCAATCAGTGAATATTGAGTTTTAAATTGTTATTTGGGTTCTATTTCTTTTAAGTGCCTGCCTACGGCCATTCGTGCACCCAGCCAGCCCAGCACACAACCGGATACCAGTAAAGTCAGACTGGTGTTAATGCCCATTAAGCCTAGGGAAAATAATTCGCTGTTATTGTATAGAGATGATAAATGGGCCAGCGGATTACTGATCATCAGCAGGGAGAGGTTGACCAGTAATATGGCTATCAGACTGCCAAACAGGCCGTACCAGAAACCGGTATAAAGAAACGGTCGACGAATAAAACTGTCGGTAGCGCCAATCAGTTTCATTACCACAATTTCACTGCGTCGGTTTTCAATAGCCAAGCGGATGGTATTACCGATAATGAGTAATACGGCCAGCGCCAGTAATGCACCAATAATAAAAATCCCCCGCTGAGCAATATGAATAATGGCATACAGGCGCTGCAGCCACTGAATGTCCAGCTGAACCAGATTAACTTCCGGCAGTTTTTTTAAATCGGCCAGCAGGTGGCTGATCTGTTCCGGTTCATTATGCGTCAGGCTGGGATAGACTATCAGCAAATGCGGCAGAGGATTATCTTTTAAGGCTTTAAGGGCATCGCCAAAACCGGAGTTTTCCTGAAATTCCTTCAGGGCCGCAGCCCGATCAATATGTTTAACCTGGGCTATTTCAGGCCAGGCATTGAGTTTTTTTTGCAGCCGATCAATGGCCTGAGTGCTGATATCCTGTTTCATAAACAGTGATATCTGGTTAATGCTGTCAAAGTCAGCGCTGAGCTGTTTAGCGTGATCCAGTATAACATACAGACCGGCAGGCAAAGCCAGTGCAATACCCAGAGCGGCAGCCGTGAGCAGGGTTGAGAAAGGTGTACGGCTGAGCAGTCCCAGGGAATAAAAAAACACCTGCAGATGACGGACAAAAAATTCTTTAAAGCGTGAAAAAAAGCTGGGCCGTAGCTGTCTTAACTGAACCTGGCTTTCAGTGCTGCTGGATTGTCCGGCCATTAGTTTTCCTCTACCGTCAGCAACTGACCATGCTCCAGGTGGACAATACGCTTATCCAGTTGATTGATCAGGGGAATATCATGGGTAGCAATTAATACCGTTACGCCCACCTGGTTAAAGGCCATAAACAGATCCATAATTTCCAGGGACAGATCGGGATCCAGGTTGCCAGTCGGTTCATCAGCCAGCAGCAGGGCCGGTTTATTGACTACAGCACGGGCTATACTAACCCGTTGTTGCTCACCCCCGGAAAGGGTAACCGGGTATTTTTTTTCATAACGCAGCAGGCCCACTTTATCCAGTGCGGCATGCACCCGTTTTTTAACTTCACGGGAAGAAAAACCGCTAATAATCAGGGGCAGGGCGACATTATCAAAAACGGTCCGATCATACAGTAACTGATAATCCTGAAAGATAATACCCATATTGCGACGCAGATACGGCAGGGTATGACGGCTGACTTTATGCAGATTTTTACCGCCGATAATGACATTACCGGTAGTAGCACGCTCAATCAGAGCGATTAACTTAAGCAGAGTACTTTTTCCGGCGCCGGAATGCCCGGTTAAAAAAGCCATTTCCCCCTGATGCAGATGAAAATTAACATGACTTAATGCTCCATTCCCCCCCGGGTAACGCTTACTGACCTGATCAAACAGAATCATAAAAACCAACAGACCCTTTTTTGTAACTTATTATAATAATATTATTATTCTAAAACCTGAAATACCTTTTACTCTTCCCGACTTAATAAAGCCTGGACAAATTCCTTAGCATCAAAGGGCCGCAGATCATCAATACTTTCCCCCACCCCAATAAAGCGAATAGGAATATTCAGTTTTTTGGCGATAGCAAAAATAATCCCGCCCTTGGCGGTGCCGTCAAGCTTGGTGACTGTAATACCAGTCAGGCCCACGGTATTATTAAATTCAATAGCCTGGTTCAGGGCATTCTGTCCGGTACCGGCATCCACCACCAACATAATTTCATGGGGGGCAGTGTTATCAATCTTGGCAGCGACCCGTTTAACCTTGGCCAGTTCATCCATTAAGTTGGACTGGGTATGCAGGCGCCCGGCGGTGTCGGCAATAACAATATCAATATTACGTGCCTTGCCGGCCTCAATGGCATCATAGATCACTGAAGCCGAGTCGGCACCGGTATGTTGGGCAATCACCGGAATATTATTGCGTTCACCCCAGACCTGTAGCTGTTCCACTGCCGCAGCACGGAAGGTATCTCCGGCGGCCAGCATGACAGAATGGCCTTCGTTCTGGAACTTTTTGGCCAGCTTGCCGATAGTCGTGGTTTTACCGGCACCATTAATGCCCACCATTAAAATCACATAGGGCTGTTTAGTGGTGTCAATACTAAAGGGGATATTAACTGGCTCCAGTAGTGCCGTCATTTCTTCTTCCATGGCCTGAAACAGAGAGTCGGCATCAGAGAGCTGTTTACGGGATATGCGGTCTGTCAGATTTTCAATAATGGCCATTGTGGCCTCAACACCCATATCGGACACCAGCAGCTGGGTTTCGATTTCTTCCAGCAAATCATCATCAATTTCCTTTTTACCCAGAATAACATTGCTGATCCCTTCAGTTATGGAACTGCGGGACTTGCTCAGACGTTGCTTCAGTCGTCCAAATAATCCCTTCTTGCTTTCGGGTGCAGTATTTCCCGGATAGGTCTTTTCAGGAAGATTATTTTCGGTACTGGAAGCGGCTTCAGGAGCCTGCTCCTGAGTTAAATCAGCATTATCTGAGGAACTGTTTTCCTTTTTATCGGTCTCTTTATTGCGCTTTATAAAACTGAACATAGAGTATGTGTTTTCCCTGTTAACAGATAAACGTGTCTGGCTAATGCCTGTATTGAATGAATTTAAACTTTATCTAAGTGATATATCTAAGTTATATTAGGGGCTGTTGATCTTTTGTGGTTAAAAAATAGGCAGCATGGTATTTGTTAAACAAGTATAATGGTTTTGTGAAAAATCAACATACAAGAACACTTACCATGCCAAGAACTATCTT